>CAZDSB010000423.1:0-17472 GCA_964507515.1 uncultured Myxococcaceae bacterium | reverse complement strand
TGCCGAGTTGTCTTCGGTACTTCGAGGAGCGGGAAAAGGGATTTGAACCCTCGACCCTCGCCTTGGCAAGGCGATGCTCTACCACTGAGCTATTCCCGCACGGGACGACGCCCGCGCCTGTTACCAACGGGCTTCTCGAGGGTCAAGCACACGAGTGGGAATGCGGGGTTCCGGACCCGGCGTGCTTAGATGCAACGATCTGCCTCTTGCCTCCTTGGGGGGACCTCACCCGTGCTCGTTCGTCGCCTGCTGACCGTCCTCCCTGCCGTCCTCGCGCTCCTGGTCTCCTGCGGCGGTGGCTCCGGCAACAACGGGGGAGGCTCGGAAACCATCTCCGGGAAGATCGTGGACGCTTACGGGCTGCCCCTGGCCGGCCGAACCGTCTCCATCGGCGCGACCTCCACCACCAGCGATGCGAACGGCGGCTTCACGGTCACCGGTGTCGCCGTTCCCTACGACCTGGTCGTCGTGGCGCCTGCGCCGAACAAGTTCGCGAGCGTCTACATGCAGCTCACGCGGACCGACCCGAAGGTTCCGGATCTCTCCGCGGGTGATCCGCCGGTGCGCAACGCGACCATCACGGGGACCATCAGCGGAGGGGCTCCATTCCCGACGCCGGCGCAGACCGAGACCGTCATCACCATCGGATCGACGGATCAGGTCTTCGGCAGTGTGGCCGCGAGCAGCTCGTCATACTCGCTCGACGTCGCCTGGGTCGGTCCCACGACCGCCACGGGAAACATCCATGGTCTGCAATTTTCCCTGGACGACAACCTCACGGTGACCGGGTACACCTCGCACGGGGTGAAGACCGGCGTCTCGCTGAGCGATACCGCCAACGTGACAGGCGTCGACCTCGCGCTGAGCAGCGTGCAGACCGACGCGATCTCGGTCACCGCCAGCCTTCCGACCGGTCACGAGATCTTCCAGCGGAACGTCATCCTCGGCTTCAACGATGGAGCCTTCATCCAGGTGAGCGGCGACGGGCTGGACGCCGGCACGCTCGCGGTCCCCGTCCCCTCGGACATCGGCGCCACCTCCGTGGTGCAGTTCCGTGCGCTCTCGAGCGACGGCTCGATGGAGACGGATGCTCAGCTCAAGGGCGTCACTGCCGGAACTTCCGGCGCCGCGCTCGCCCTGCCCGCGCCCGCGCGCCTCAGCTCCCCGGCGAACGGCGCCACCGGCGTGGGCACCGGCACCGAGCTGGTCTGGACTCCCGTCGGATCGGCGATTCACATCGTGTACCTCAGCGGCACCGCGAACGACCCCACCTACGGCATCGTCACCGGCGGGAGCCGCGCCCCGATTCCAGACCTGAGTGGACACGGGCTCGCTCTTCCATCGGGCCACTCCTACGACGTCACCCTGCTCGCCTTCGGCTCGTTCGCGAGCATGGACGCCTTCGCCGCGACCGGAACGCTCCCCAGGGAGGGGCCCGACTTCCAGACCGTGAGCTTCAGCGGGTTCACCACCCGCTAGGCGGCGAGCTCACGCCTCGGCCGAATCGCTCCCGTCTCCGCGGCGGCCGAGCATCTGCAGGAAGCCGCGGAAGTACACGCCCGCGCTCCACAGGCTGAACACGACGCTCAGGTAGGTCAGGACCTGGCCCACGGCGTTGAAGTTCACCGGGCCGTGCCACACCCAGAGATCCACCTCGTGCTGGTAGTGCACCAGCAGGGCGGTGATCCCCACCAGCTGCAGCGCCGTCTTCCACTTGCCCTCCTGTCCGGCGGCGATGACCATGCCCTCGGTCGCGGCGATCTGCCGCAGGCCGGTGACGACGAGCTCGCGCGACAGCAGAAGGATGGCGATCCACGCCGGGAACCTCCCCAGCCGCACCAGCATCACCATCGCCGCGAGGACGATCAGCTTGTCGGCGAGCGGGTCCAGGAACTTCCCGATGATCGTCACCAGCCCCATCCGCCTCGCCAGCCAGCCGTCCACCACGTCGGTGATGGCCGCCAGCGCGAAGAGGGCGCCCGCGAGCAGCGAGGCCAGCGGGCTCGCCTGGTACGCCAGCTCGATGAAGAGCGGGATGAGGAGAATTCGTCCGAAGGTGAGGAGGTTCGGGACGTTCCAGAACTCCTTCAGCAGCACCCCCGGGCGGCGGCGCTCCCGGGCGCGCCGGGGCCGCCGGCGCTTGCGTCGCTGGTCCCGCTCTTCCGGGGGCTGGGTCACGGGCCGGGGCTTACCCCACCGTCGCCCGGATTGGCGACGTACAACCCGAGGAGTGTAGCGTCCGCCGACGTCATGCGTCGCGTCGGAACACTGGTGGTCCTCGCGGCCGTCGGGGCCGCGACACCCGCCCCGCGTGACGAGACCGCTCTCGACCGCTTGCGGGAACCCGCCCGCGAGGCGCTGAAGGCCAGCTGCGGCCGGTGCCACGACCACGCCCGCCCGACGGCCCTCCCCAGGGCGCTGCAGATCTTCGACCTCCGGGAGAACGACTGGTCCGCACGGGTCACCGACGTTCAGATGGACCACATGGTGGCGCGGTTCGACGGCTTCCACATGCCGCCCGACGACCAGGTCGCCGTCCGGAAGTTTCTCGACGCCGAGCGCGCTCGGCGGTCCGCGGTCGCGTCCATGCCACCGGCGGCCGACGACGCGCTGGCGCCGTGAGCCGAGACGATGCGCGCCTCCAGACCAGCGGCTCTCTGGCGGACCCTGGTGACCGACACCGCGGAGAGCGCGGATGCCGGCGCGCGGCTCGCCCTGGAGCGCGAGGGCGTTCGCCGCCTCGACCGGGAGGCCGCCACGGTGCTCCTCACGGCCCTGCTCTGCCTCACGCTCATTCAGTTCTTCGGCCGCCCCGGCACGCTCGACGCGTGGCGGCAGCTGGCCGCCCCGTTTCACCTCGATTCGATGGCGACCAGCCTGCAGCGCTGGCTCGGCGTGGACCCCGAGGCGCGCTTCCACGCCCGGGTCTTCTGGGCCGTGGCCCGCGCGCTCGGCCTGCTGGTCATCCCCGGGGCGGTCGTCGTGCTCGTCCTCCGCCAGCCGCTCGCCGACTTCGGGTTCCGTACGCGCGGCATCCTTCCGCACGTCTGGATGTACCTGGTGCTGCTGGCCCTCATCACGCCGGCGGTGGTCATCGCCTCCTACACGCGGCCGTTCCAGGAGACCTACCCGTTCTACCGCCTCGCGACCGGCGAGCCGCTCTGGCCGAAATTCTGGATCTGGGAGCTGCTCTACGCCTCGCAGTTCGTGGGCATCGAGTTCTTCTTCCGGGGCTTCCTCGTCCACGGGCTCAAGCGCCGGATGGGCTACGCCGCGGTCTGGGTCTCGCTGGTGCCGTACACGATGATCCACTTCGAGAAGCCGCTGGCCGAGTGCCTCGGGGCCGTGCTGGCTGGATGGGTGCTGGGGACGCTCAGCCTGCGGACCGGCTCGATGTGGTGGGGGGCCGCGATCCACACGGTGGTGGCCTGGGCCATGGACCTGCTCTCGCTCGCTCACCAGGGCCGGCTCGGCTGAGCCTGGTCGCTGGCGCGCCCATGCGCGCTTCCTCAGGCGTCCCCCTGGTGCGGGGGGCTGAGCCTGGTCGCTGGCGCGCGGTACCGCGAGGACCGGGTCAGCTCGCTCCGGTCGGGACGCAGAGCAGCGCCACGCCCTCGCCGGACAGCTCCACCGCGGGGGCCGGCGTGCCCTCCGGACCTTCCCAGCCGAGCGCCACCACCCGCGGGCTGAGCTGGCCCTGCCACCCCACCCAGTGCTGCAGGGGTACGGTGACCGGCGCGTCGTGCCGCACCTCGGTGGACCGCAGCGGCCCGGGGAGCGCGAGCAGCACCTGCCCCACCCCGCTCAGGTGCACCAGATCGAGATCCGGCGCCACCTCGCTCGGAACGCGGCCGTTCTCGAACATCACCGGCTCCTCGAAGCCGAAGACCCAGTCCTCGCGGAGGTAGACGCTCTCGTCCCCGAGGTCCACGGCGAGGAAGGTCCTCCCCATCACCCCGAGCCACGCCGTCCCGGTGCCCACGAGGCGGTGCATGCGCGCCGGGCCCCACCCGAACGGCTTATCGGTCACCCGGCCGCGGAACCGCTTGAACTCGGCCTTCGCCTCGATGAGGCCCGTCCAGCCCAGCAGCCCGGCGGTGCGGACCAGCACCTCACCCCGCACCTCGACCCGGACCGCTTCGGGCGTCACCGTGAAGGTGCGGCTCCCGTCGCCGGGCAGCTTCCCGGCGATGGTCGTCAGCTCGGTCGGACGCACCGACCCGTGCGGCTGCTCCGGCTTCGTCGACTCCTTGAGCGTCTTCGGCGGCGGGGCGGGCTCGGCGGCGGGCGACGCTGCAGGCGCCGGGGCTGCCGGGAACTGCTGCACGGCTGCCGGCTCACCGTTGCCGAACGTCGGCAGCGGCGCGGCGGCGACCGGCGGCGACGGCGGAGCCTGGACCGGCTCGGTGAGCGGGATGGGCGGAGCCGGCTTGGCGCCGAGGTCGGACATCGATACCACCGGAAGCTCCTGGGTGAGCCCGGGGATCTTCGTCTCGGCCGGAGCCGGACGTGGCGGCACGGGGACCGGACGGGCCTCGGCCGCGAGCGCCTTGGCCATCTTCTCCGCCATGGCCTCCGAGCCCGCCTTCACGAAGTGCTCGCGGGCCCGGCCGTACTGACCGGCCTGGGCGAGGGCGAGGCCGAGGTAGTTGTGCGCCTTGAGATGTCCCGGTTGCAACTCGACCGCGCTCTCGAACTCGCGGACCGCCCGGGTCAGCTGGTTGGACTTGAGGTACACGAGGCCCAGGTTGACCCGGAGCGTCGGATCCGCGCCGTTCTCGCGCACGAGCGCCTCGTACACCTCGGCCGCGCGGACGAAGTCACCGAGCTTGAAGTACGCAAGCCCGAGGAGGTTCTTGGCCTTCTCGTCCGCGGGCCGCATCTGGTACGCGCGCTCGAGGTGGTCACGCGCCTCGGTCACCTGCCCCTGCTGGAGCAGCTCGCCCCCGCGGTAGAGCGCCTCGAGGAACACCGCGTCGCTGGCTTCCGCCGGGTTCACCGCCACGACGCAGGCTCCACCTGCGAGGTCATTGCCCCCTCCTCCTTGTACTGGAAGTACAGGGCCAGCACCTTCTGGACGTAAGCCCGGGTCTCCTCGAACGGAGGAACCTGGTTGCCGTACTTCCGTACCGCGTCCGGCCCGGCGTTGTACGCGGCCACCATGATCTCCATCTGGCCATCGAACTCGTTGGCCAGCACGCGGAGGTACCGCACCCCGCCGAGGATGTTCTGCTTCGCGTCGAAGATGTCCCGCACGTACATGTCCGACGCGGTACCGGGCATGAGCTGCATCAGGCCCGAGGCGCCCTTCCGCGAGAGGGCATGCGGGTCGAAGTTGCTCTCGGCGTGAGCCACCGCGCGGACGAGCGGGAGCGGGATGTTGTACTTGCGCGACGCCTCGCTCATCCACGCGAGGTAGAGCGAGTCCGTGATGATCGAGCGCGCAGGCGCCTCGCTCGGGCGGGGCGCCTGGCGGAACGACGATCCACCGAGCCGCCGCGCCTTCACGCCCGAGGGCGGCACGTTGGTGTAGACGATCGTCCCGTCCTTCTCGCGGTACGTGTAGATGGAGCTCGCGCGCGCGGGCAGGGCGATGAGCAGCGCGAGCAGGACGGGGAGCAGACGCATCGGGGTGGACGAGCCGGTCCAGCGACTCTACTGAACCCGCCGCCGGAACCTCAAGAAATGGCCCTTGTTTCCGCCGGGTTGGGAGCGTTACACGAGCACTCCATGCCCCAGCGGTTCGACTTCCTGGTGCTCGGCGGTGGCGTGGCCGGCCTGTCGTTCGCGCTCGAGGCGGCCGGACGCGGGTCGGTGGCCGTGCTCACCAAGCGAAGCCGCTCCGAGAGCAACACCATGTACGCGCAGGGAGGAGTGGCCGCGGTCCTCTCCGAGCGCGACAGCTTCGAGCAGCACGTCGCGGACACCGTGGATGCCGGGGCGGGTCTGAACAACCCCGAGGCCGTGTCGGTCACGGTGCGCGAGGGCCCCGAACGCATCCGCGAGCTGGCGGCCCTGGGCGCACATTTCGATACCCAGCCCAACGGAGAGTTCGACCTCGGCCGCGAGGGGGGACACACCCGCCGTCGCATCGTCCACGCCGGAGACATCACCGGCCGGGAGATCGAGCGGGCGCTGCTCGCCGCGTGCGACGACCGCCCGAACATCCACTTCTTCTCCGACGCCGCGGCCATCGACCTCATCCTCGACCGGCGGAGCCCGCACGGGCAGCCGCGCTGCCTCGGCGCCTACGTGCTCCTCCCCACCGGGGAGATCGAGACGCTGCTCGGCAAGGTGACGGTGCTCGCGACCGGCGGCGCGGGGAAGGTCTACCTCTACACGACGAATCCCGACGTCGCGACCGGTGACGGGGTGGCGATGGCGTACCGGGCGGGCGCGCGCATCGCCAACATGGAGTTCTACCAGTTCCACCCCACCTGCCTGTTCAGCCCGGAGGCCAAGAACTTCCTCATCTCCGAGGCGCTGCGTGGGGAGGGCGGCAAGCTGCGGCTGCGGAGCGGAGCGCTGTTCATGCAGCGGTACGACCCGCGGGGCGAGCTCGCTCCGCGCGACATCGTCGCACGGGCCATCGACTCGGAGCTGAAGCGCAGCGGTGACGACTACGTGCTGCTGGACATGACCCACCTGGGGCGGGCCTTCCTCATCGAGCGCTTCCCCAACATCTACGAGACCTGCAAGGCCTTCGGCATCGACATGGCGGTGCAGCCCATCCCGGTCGTGCCCGCGGCCCACTACCAGTGCGGCGGCGTCTCCACCGACCTCGGCGGCCACACCAGCATCCCCGGCCTCTTCGCCGTGGGCGAGGTGGCCCATACCGGGCTCCACGGCGCCAACCGGCTGGCGTCCAACTCGCTGCTCGAGGGGCTCGTCTTCGGCCACCGCGCGGCACGGGCCGCGGCCGAGGAGCTCGGCGCCAAGTCGCAGGGCGAGGACGTGCCGCCCTGGGACCCGGGAGCAGCGGTGGACCCGAACGAGGCGGTCCTGGTGACCCACAACTGGGAGGAGGTCCGCCGCCTGATGTGGAACTACGTCGGCATCGTCCGCACCGACAAGCGGCTGATGCGCGCCCGGCGCCGGCTGGATCTGCTCCGCGAGGAGATCCGTGACTACTACTGGCGGTTCAAGGTGACCCGCGACGTCATCGAGCTGAGGAACATCGCCGACGTCGCGCACCTCATCGTCGAGTGCGCGAGCCGCCGCAAGGAGAGCCGCGGCTTGCACTACACGCTCGACTACCCGAACCGCGACGACCACAACTGGAACAAGGACACGGTCGTCCAGCGCGAGCCCTGAGACCCGAGTTGGAAACCACGCCCGCTCCCACCCCGCCCCCCGCGAGGGCGCCGCGGCTCCCGCCTCCCCTGTTCTCCTGGGCGTACCTCGGCATCTGCGTGCTGGTCTTCCTGCCGCACGCGGCGCTGCCCGGCCCACCGGACCGCTTCCTCCTCTACGGGCCCGCGGTCGCCGGCGGTGAGTGGTGGCGCGTGCTCACCTCGGCGGTGGAGCACATCAGCCCGATGCACATCCTCGCCAACGGCCTGAGCATCTGGAGCTTCGGGACGGTGCTCGAGCGGCAGATTGGCTCCATGCGCATGTTCGCGCTCTCGGTGGCGACCGCGCTGACCTCCGCCGCGGGGGCGCTCGGGTTCCTCTGGTTCTTCCCCAGCGCCGGTGCCTCGGGGGTCATCTGCGGGTGGCTGGGCCTGGCCCTGCTCATCTTCGGCGGACGGGCGCGGAAGGTGCTCGTGAACTGGGCCATCCTCATCGTGCTGATCAGCCTCATCCCCCACGTCAGCTGGGCCGCGCACCTCGGCGGCTTCGTGGGCGGCGTCCTGCTCGGGGGCCTCGTCCGAATCGGGGCCCGGCGCCGGCCGACGGCGCCGTTCTGGCTCTTCGACCGGCTCGCGGTGCCGGCGATCGTCGTCTGCGCGGTGGTGGTGTGGCTCGTCGTGCGCTTGCACGCGGGCCTCGTCGGCGGAACCCTGTCCGCATGAGCCGCCGGTTCCACGTCTGCGTCTTCTGCGGTTCCCGTGACGGCAACACCCCGCTCTACGCGCAGGCCGCGGCGGCCCTCGGACGGCGCATCGGCGAACGGGGGCTGGGCCTGGTCTTCGGCGGGGCACGGGTCGGCCTCATGGGCAGCCTCGCCGACGCGGCTCTCGCCACCGGCGCTCCGGTGCTCGGCGTGCTTCCCCGGACCCTTTCCAGCGTCGAGGTGGCGCACGCCGGTCTCACCGAGCTGGTGCTCGTGGACGGGCTGCACGCGCGCAAGGCACGGATGACTGTCGAGAGCGACGCCTTCGTCGCCCTCCCCGGCGGGTTCGGGACCCTGGACGAGCTGTTCGAGGCGCTCACCTGGGCGCAGCTCGGGCTGCACACCCGACCGCTCGGCCTGCTCAACGTGGACGGGTTCTGGGATCCGCTGGTGGCCACCATCGACCGCCAGGTGGCGCAGGGGTTCGTCACGCCCTCGGACCGCGCCCGGCTGTCGGTGGAGGCCACTCCGGACGCGCTGCTCGACGCGCTGGGCGCGCCCGGGGAACGCGTCACGCCAGGCTAGTGCGAGGGGATGGGCCCGCTGTCGACGGAGCCCAGCCCGTCCGCGACGTCCGTCGCCGGGCTGCCCGCCTCTTCCCGCGCCCAGCGCGCGTACCGATCGCTCCGGTCGGTGTCCACGCCCGACTCCCTGAGGAAGCGGTTCGCGATGCGGGACACCAGATCTCCGGCGGCCTGCTCCAGATCCGCGTGCGCCGAGGCGAGGGCGGCGCGGACCTCGTCCTCCTGGATCGCGCGGTGGAGATGGACCGCCGTGAGAAGGTCCTCGCCGAGCTGCAGCAGCTTGCGATCGTCCTTGGCCCTGACCTTCCGTCCCTTGCCGTCGTCCTTCCTGGACTTCTTCGCCACGATCTCCTCCTCTCGGGTCCGCGGTGAACAGATGGGGACTGTCGGCTCCCGCGGCCAGTGAAACGGCCCGTGTCCGAAACCGGGCGCCAGCCTTGCCGCCTGCTGCCAGTGGCGACGCCGAGCCTCACCTTTTCGGCGGTCGTGGACCCGGACACACAGGCGCTCGTGGGCGCGCTCGAGCAGAGCGTGATCCCGGTCGGCCCCGCGGCAGAGGAGCTCCTGTTCGCCGAGATCGGCGAGGCCCGGGTCGTGCTGCTCGGCGAGGCCACCCACGGAACGGACGAGTTCTACCGGGAACGCGCGAGGCTCACGCTCCGTCTCATCCGCGAGCGCGGGTTCGGAGCGATCGCGGTGGAGGCGGACTGGCCCGATGCGTACAGGGTGAACCGCTGGATCCGTGGCCTCGGAATGGACCGCTCCGCGGCCGAGGCCCTCGGCGACTTTCGCCGCTTCCCTTCCTGGATGTGGCGGAACACCGTCGTGCAGGAGCTCGCCCAGGAGCTGCGGACGCTGAACTCCACGCGGAGCCCCGAGGAGCGGGTCGGCTTCTATGGGCTGGACCTGTACAGCCTGCACGCCTCGGTGGAGTCGGTGCTGCGCTATCTCGACGCGACCGACGCGGCGGCCGCGCGCCGTGCTCGCGAGCGGTATGCGTGCTTCGACCACCTCCACCACGAGCCCCAGGCCTACGCGGAGGCGACCGCCTGGGGGTTCAAGCCCGGCTGCGAGGACGAGGTGGTGGCCCAGCTCCGCGAGCTGCAGGCCTCCCGGTCCGGGCTCCTGCGGCGCGAGGGCATCGCGGCCGAGGACGCGCACTTCGAGGCCGAGCAGAACGCGCGGGTCGTCGCCGACGCCGAGCGCTACTACCGCCAGATGTTCGGCAGCAGCGTGGAGTCGTGGAACCTGCGCGACACGCACATGGCGGACACCCTCGACGCGCTGCTCGCCCGGGAGCCGCGGACGAAGATCGTGGTCTGGGCGCACAACTCGCACCTCGGCGACGCACGGGCGACCGAGGTCGCGGCGGACGGCGAGCTGAACGTCGGCCAGCTGGCCCGGGAGCGCCATCCGGGCCAGGTGTTCTCGCTCGGCTTCACCACCCACGAGGGCACGGTGACCGCCGCTTCACGGTGGGACGGGCCCGCCGAGCAGATGCGCGTGCGCCCCGCACTGGAGGGCAGCTGCGAGGCGCTGTTCCACCGCCTTCCAGCGAAGGCCTTCCTCCTTCCCCTGCGCGATCCGGGCGAGGCCGTGGGTCAGCTCCAGGAACCCCGGCTCGAGCGCGCCATCGGCGTCGTGTACCAGCCGGCCACGGAGCGGCGGAGCCACTACTTCCACGTCCGGCTCCCGGCGCAGTTCGACGCCGTGATGCACCTGGACCGGACCCGGGCGCTCGAGCCCCTCGAGCGGAGCTCGACGGCCACGGACGAGCCTCCGGAGACGTTCCCCAGTACGCTGTAGGGAACATTTGGCCCGGCCGGCCGTTCCGCCGCGGGGGTGTCCGGGCCCCATCAGGGAGGAGCAGCGCGCCCATGTCGACGCAGCGGAGGCCCGTGCACCGGCACCGGCTCCTCCGGGCGCTGGCAGTCTCGCTGCTGGTGCACGCGGCGCTGCTGGCCTGGTTGCTCCGGCGCGTGGAGACGGCACGTCCTCCGTCGGTCCGTCCGGCCACGCGCATCACCCTGCGGCCGCTTCCGCCGCCTCCGCCAGGGGCGGAGCACCACCGGCCGCCCTCGTCCGGCACGGCGCATCGACCACCGACGCCAGCCGCGCCGGGCACCGCCTCGCGTCCGCCGGCCATCTCACCGGCTCCGCCCGGAGCTCCGGCACCACACGCGCCCTCGGCCGACGCGCCGATCCAGCTCTTCCCGAATCGCGCGGTCGCCCGCGGCGCGGGGCCAGTTCCGCCGCCGGACACCGGGGCGTCCACCGCACGCGACGCCCCCGACAGCCCCGCGGTCGAGGGCAAGCGCGTCCTGGAGCGCGTCGAGACGATGCGGCGCGATGCGCTCGCCGAGCGCCTGGTCGCCACCGGCGTGGACGACTACTTCAAGGACTACCGGCGCGCGCTGCAGTCCCACATGGGTGAGCCGCCTCCCGGTGGTGGGCCGAAGCACGGAGACCTCACTGCCGGTCAGCGGTGGATCAACGCCTGGCTCGACGCGCTGGACGAGGCGAACTCGCGGCGCGATCCACCGAAGGGCGAGCGCATGCCCGCGCAGAACGTGCAGGACGTGACCGGTCGGATGGAGGAGTTCGTCGCCAACCAGCTCGGTCCCATGGCGGTGCAACCGGGCTTCGCCGCGCAGCGACTCTTGCAGAAGGCCGCCGCCTCCTCGCCGGTGGCGGTCCTGCTCATCGTGCAGCGGGCGGACGGGAGCATCGCCTCCACCGAGCTCGTCGCATCGAGCGGCGACAAGGCATTCGATGCGTACGTGGTGGAGCACGCGCCGCTGGCGCTCGCCTCGGTGCCGCGTCCCCCCGCGCGACAGGGCGCCGGCTTGCACCCGGACGGAACGAGGACCGAGTGGGCCTTCTACCGCGCCGGTGACGCGTGCGGGGTGCTCCTGCTCCGCGTCTACTGACACGGCGCAATGCCGCCCGGCTCAGCGGGCCGGAGGCGTGGACGGCGGAGGCGCGGGCACCGCCGACGGAGGGGACTGCGGGACCGCGGACGGTGGGAGCGCCTGGGGAGAGCCGAGGGCCGGCGGAGCACCCGTCGGCGCGCGCGCCGGGAACGCCATCTCCACCTGCCCCTGCGTGGAGGACATGCGGAAGAGCAGCGCCTTCGTCGTCGCTGCCACCAGCGGCTGCCCGGTGGCAGTCGTCCGGGGGAAGCGCACCGTGTACATGGTCCAGAAGTCGCCCATGTACGGGTAATAGGCGCGCATGTCCTGGTTGGCGCGCCCCACCCGCTTGATGGCGAGCGGCACGACCTCGCCCTGGTCGGTGGCCAGGCTGAGCCGCCAGATGGTGCTCTTCGAGTCGAAGTCGTCGAACCGGCGGTCCACGAGGCTCACCCCGAACACCACCTCGTGGACCTGCGCCGCCTCGGCCCGCTCACGGGCGAGCGCATCGTCCAGCTTGGGCTCGGGCCAGGTCTGGAACATCGCCTGCCGGCGGGTGCGCGCCTCGCGAAACTCGGGGCTCTGGTAGGTGGCGGCGCAGTACAGCCGCGTGTCGAGCCCGGAGTAGACCTCGCGGTGCTCAGTCACGCGGGCCAGGGCGGCCTGATAGGTCTGCTCGGCCTTCGCGTCGCTCAGCTCCGGGCCGGGTTCGCCGATGGCCGGCGGAGCGCCGGCACATCCGCCCGCGAGGACAACGAGCGCGAGCGCCGCGATCCTCACGGCAGGAAATCGGTCCGGGTGAAGAGGGTCGAGAGGCCGTAGCCCTTCTGCGTCACCGCCTCCCGCCCGCCCTCGAGGCGATCCACCAGCGCGAAGGCGCAGCGCACGCGCAACCCGGCGGCCTCCACGCGCTCGATGGCCTTCAGCGTGCTCGCGCCGGTGGTCACCACGTCCTCCACCACCGCGACCTCGGCCCGGTCGGCGATGAGGCTGCGCCCCTCGATCCACTCGCCTGTCCCGTGGCCCTTCGCCTCCTTGCGCACGATGAAGGCCGGAATGGGCGAGCCCGCGAGGTAGCTGGTGAAGCTGACCGCGGAGGCGAGCGGATCCGCGCCGAGGGTCAGCCCGCCCACCGCGGCGGCGCCCGGGGCGAGGCGCTGGATGTCCCGCCAGAGCAGCCGTCCGACGAGGAAGTGTCCCTCGGCGGTGAGCACGGTGCGCTTGCAGTCGACGTAGAAGTCGCTCTCCTTCCCCGAGGAGAGCGTCACCCGGCGCTTCTCGAACGACAGCTGGGTCAGCAGCTCGAGCAGCCGCGCGCGGTCCCGGTCCAGCGCCATGGGGTCAGGACTCCTCCTGGTCGAAGTACGCCACCAGCTCGGCCGCGTAGCGTAGCTGCTGGAGCAGCTCGGCCCGCTGCCCGGGCTCGAGCGCGTCGAACACCGGGGCGAGCAGGGCGAGATCCTGGTTCAGCTCCCCGAGCCGAGCGGTGAGCGCAGCGGCGAGCTCGTCGGCGTCGATCTCCTCCTCGTCGCCCCCCACCGATTCGGGAGCGAGCCCGTCATCGGTGGCCCGGGCGCGGCCGAGCATGTCGCGGGCGGCCGCCGAGAGCCGCCCCTCCCGCTCTAGCCTCGCCTCGAGCTCTCCCAGCTCCTCCGCGGACGGCGCGGCGGCGTGGAGGACCCCGGCGAGCGCAATCAGGAGGGCGTCCTCGTCGGGGAGGCTCACGTGCACCCGGGCGAGCACCGACGTGCGATGCAGGAAGCGCAGCGCGGCCACCCGCCGGAACCCGGAGACCAGCTGGAACCGATCCGTCCCCTCGACGGGCCGCACGTCCACCGGGAAGGCCTGCCCGAGGCGAGCCAGATCCATGGCCAGCCGTCCGACGTCACCGGGGGGACGGAGCTGGAATGCGTCGTCGTCGTCGATCTGCTCGAGGGAGACGACCCGTTCCTCGACCTGGGGAGGCCGGTCCAGGCGTGGGGCGGGAACGGGCTCGACCCGCGGCGGAAGCGTGGGCTGCACCGAGTCCGCGGCGGTGCTGCCGTCGGCGTCCACGGCCTGCGGGCTCGCGGACGCCGCGCCCGTCCCCTCCTCGGGCCCGGCGCGCTCCTCGGACGAGTCCGAGCTCATGTCTTCGTGCTCGCGCGTCTCCATCGACCGTCGTGCACGCTACCCTGGCCTGGGGCTCACGGGAACGTGCCCGAGATCACTTCTTCTTCTTGAGCACGACCTTCTTCTTCGCCCCGGCGGCGACCACGGGTGGCGCGGGCGGAGGAGGAGGCGTGGGGCGGCCGGACTCGCCGCGGACGATGCCCGGCATCCCACCACCGGATTTCTTCGCCGGGGCGGCGGAGCTCCCGCTGCCAGCACGGGCGGCTGCCGTCGCAGCGGCGGGCCGGGGCGGCGGGGCCGGGAGGCTCCTCATCGTGGGGCGGAGCTGGGTCCGGGGGGTGGTCCGCTCGGGGAGGCTCCGGCCGGGCGGCAGCTCTCCCATGTCCACGCGGCCGCGGAAGCTGGCCCCGTCGACGATGATGACGCGCGGAGCGCGGATGTCACCGACCATCCGGCCCTCCTGGGTCAGCTCCACGCTCTCGGTGGCCTGGATGTTCCCCACCACGACGCCGCTGACGACCGCGTTCTTGACGGTGACGTTGGCCTTCACCACCCCGGACGGCTCGACGATGAGGGTCTTGGTGAGGGAGAGCTCACCCTCGACGCGGCCCCGGACGGTGAGGTCCTCGTCACCGGTGAGCTTGCCGTTGATGAGGATGGATGGACCGATGACCGTGTTGCCGCTCGTGACCAGATCCTTGGCGGCCATGGGTCAGCGTTCCTTGACGTCCATGTCCACGTTGCCCTTGAAGCTGGCACCGTCGGCGATGAGGATCCGCGGCGCCTTCACGTCGCCGACCACACGGCAGTCGGCCTTGAGCTCGACCTTGTCGCTGGCCTGGATGTTCCCGGTGACGCGGCCGGCGATCTCCACGTTCTGGGTCTCGATGTCGGCCTCGACCACGCCCGAGCCCTCGACGAAGAGGCTCTCGCGCAGCGAGATCTTCCCCTTCACCGTGCCCTGGATGACGAGGTCCTCGTCGCCCGAGATCTCCCCGTCGATGACGATGCTGGATCCGATGACCGTGTTCGCCACGTGCGTTCCGTCCTTCCCGTGTCAGTCCCGGCGACGGCGGACGGGGTGCGGGCGCTGCCACCCTGGTCCCCGGCACGCCGGAGAAGCTTTTCGTGAACCTGTTCGACTTCTCGCTCCGGCGCCCACGCCGCACGCCCTGCGCGCTAGATGTCCTCGGGCAGCTTGACGTCCATCTCGATGGAGCCGTTGAACACCGCGCCGTCCTCGATCACCACCCGGGGAGCCTTGATGTCCCCCGCCACCTTCGCCGACGCGGAGATGGCCACGCGCGAGGACGCGTCGATGTTGCCGCTCGCCTCGCCGTTGATGGTCAGCTCCTCGGCCCGGATGTCGGCCTGCACGCGCCCGGTGTTCTCGATGGTGAGGTGGTTCTTGAGGGCGATCTGCCCCTCCACCCTGCCCTCGATGACCAGGTTGCCGCCGCCGGTGAGGTTGCCCCGGATGACGATGCCCTTCCCGATGATTCCGACCTGATCGGCCTGTGCCATCCTCACCCCTGTCGTCGAAAACCGTACGCTAGAGATGCTCTGAGATCCAGCGAGAGGTTTCGGCGTACACGTCCTCCTTGCCGAGCTCGTTGAAGATCTCGTGTCGCATGGACGGCCACTCCCGGAGCCGTCTGTCGGGCGTGGTCAGCGTGTCGAACCAGCGGCGCGAGACCGCCGCGGAAACGATGCGGTCCTCGCCCGGGAGCATCAGCAGCACTGGAATCCGGAGCTTCGAGCCCGCGGCCAGGACCTCGTGCTGCACGCGCGTGTGCTCCGTGTACCAGCGCGGGGTGCCCTTGCGCCCGTACAGCGGGTCCTCGTCCGTCGCCCGCTGCCATGCCTCGTCGCGGCTCAGGTCCTTCGTCACGAGGCCGAGCGGGAGGGGCACCGAGGGGGCGATCTTGGAGAGGAGCACCGCCGGTGCGGTCTTCCAGCCCGGTGGAGTGAAGGCGGTCGCCAGGTAGGGCGCGGTGAGAACCAGTCCCCGGAGGTCGAGACGGCTCGCGAGGTCCGGCGCGCCGGTGGTGAGCCAGCTCAGGGTGATGAGGCCGCCGTGGCTGTGGGCGACGATGAAGAGCGGGGCGCCGCCGGCCTGGGCGTGAACGGAGGCCACGAAGGCGCCGAGCTCGTCGGTGTACTCCCGAAAGGCGTGAACGGCCCCGCGCGCGCCATCGCTTCGCCCGTGGCCCCGGGTGTCGTAGGCGTGAACGGCGAGGTGCTGGCCGACCAGGGCGTCGCGGAGGGACCGGTAGCGGCCCAGGTGATCGCCGAAGCCGTGCACCAGGACGACGTGGGCCCGGGCGCCGTCCGGAACGTCCCGCTCGAACCACAGGCGCGTGCCGTCCGGCGCCGAGAAGTGACCTTCCTGGTGGTGGTTCATCGGGGAGAGCCCGCGGCGGCGCACATGACGGCCGCGGGGGCAGAATCATGCCCGGCAGATCTGACGGAGGTCCACCGGAAGTCACAGTCGCACGGAACGGACGCTGCGGTCTACCGGTCCGCGACCGGCGAGGTGAGCGCCTTCAGCTTCCGCTCGACGAGGGCCGTTCGCTCGCGGGCCGTCGGATCGTCGGTGGTCCGCATCGCGTCCAGCGCGCGCCGGTAGGCGTTCACCGCGGCGTCCCGGCGACTCGTGCCGCCGTAGGCATCGCCGAGGTGCTCGAGGATGGCAGGCTCGTCGGGCTCGAGCTCCACGGCCCGCTCGAGCGTCCCGGTGGCGCGCACCACGTCACCCCGGCGGAACTGCACCCAGCCGAGCGAGTCGAGGTAGGCGCCGCTGTCGGGATGAATGGCGAGGGCGCGCCGCACCAGCCGCTCCGCCTCGTCGAGCTGCTCGCCGTGGTCGGCGAGGGTGTAGCCGATGAAGTTCAGGGCCGCGGCGTTCTGGGGGTTCACCTCCAGGAGCTCGCGCATCCGGGCCAGCGCCTGCTGGGTGGCGCCGCTGCGCTCCAGCACCGTTCCGAGCGCGTAGAGCAGATCCTCGTCGCGCGGGTGGGCCTTCAACGCCTCGCCGAGCACCGAGACCGCCTCGGCGTGTGCGCCGGTCCGGGAGAAGATCTGCGACAGCGCGGTGACGAGCTCCGTGCTTCCCGACGCCCGGATGCGGGCCTGAAGGAACTGCTCGGCGCGGCCGGGATCTCCGATGGCCTCCAGCACCGCGGCGTGTCCGGCCTCGAGCGTGACGTCTCCTGGCGCCTGCTTCAGCGCCTCCGCGGTGGCACGCTCGGCGGCCGCAGGCTCGCCTGCCCTGGCGAGCGCGAGACCCCGCTGCACGACCGCGTCCTTCCATCCCGCTGCGCCGATCGGCACCTGGCCGTACGAGCGGGCCGCGTCGGCCCACCGGCCCACCTTCCCCTGGACCAGCCCGAGCGCGAGCAGCAGCCGGGGGTCGTCGCTCCCGGCCCGGGCCTGCTCCAGAACCCGGACCGCGGCCGCCGGCTTTCCGGCCGAGAGCCAGGTCATGGCGATGCGAAGCGACTGCTCCGGACCGATGTCCAGCGACGCGAGCCGGTCCAGGTATGCCCGCGCCCTGGCCTCGGACCCCGAGCGGAGGGCGAGCCGCCCGGCGCGAAGCAGGACCTCGCGGGCATCGGGGTCGCGCTCCAGCGCGCGGCCGTAGGTGGCCTCGGCGTCCGCGGGCCTGCCAAGCGCCTCGAGCGCCTCGCCGAGCGCGCCCAGGGCCTCGGCGTCACCAGGGTCGATCTGCACCGTCCGCTCCAGCAGCACGCGAGCGGTCTCCGGCTCTCCCCGATCGAGCAGCGCCATGCCCAGCCGGCGGAGGCCGGTCGTGTCCCGGTTGACGTCGGCCAGGGCCTGCACGGTGCGCATCGCATCGTCGGGATGG
>CAZDSB010000422.1:0-3656 GCA_964507515.1 uncultured Myxococcaceae bacterium | reverse complement strand
GGCGTGCTGCCGTTCTTCCGGCGTGCGCGAGACCTGTCGGGCGAGCTGAAGGATGGAGGCGGCTCCAGCTCCCGGCCGTCGGGCCGTCGGGCCCGGAGCGCGCTGGTCGTGGCACAGGTGGCGATCTCCAGCGCGCTCTTGATCGGCGCGGGGCTGTTCCTTCGCAGCCTGCACGAGCTGTCGATGGTCGACGTGGGCATCGACCTCGAGCACGTAGAGACCGCGCGGGTGGGGCTGGACTTCACGCGGTACGGCGGCACGGATCAGGCGAAGACGCGGCAACTGGTGGATCGGCTCGTCGATCGGCTCGCCTCCGCTCCGGGGACGGTCTCGGTCGGCATCGGCAACGCGGTCCCCCTCCGCGGGGAGACGCCGTTCAGCGCCTCGTACATCGTCGACGGCCAGGCGAACGATGACCGGCAGCCGCTGGGTCAGGCCACCTTCAACGCGGTGACGCCGGAGTACTTCCGCACGCTCGGCATCCCCCTGGTGAAGGGTCGGGTCTTCACCAGCACCGATCGCAACGAGGAGAACCCGGTGGTGGTGGTGAACCAGACGCTGGCGAAGCACCGGTTCGCAACCGAGGATCCGGTCGGACGACGGGTCTCGTTCGACGGCGGCAAGCAGTGGGCGACCATCGTGGGCGTCGTGGGTGATACGCGGCAGCAGGATCTGACGACACCGGTGATGGAGGAGGTGATCGGCGCCTTCGCCGAGACCGGCTTCAACGACCTCCGGGTGTTCGTTCGGAGCCAGGCTCCGCCCCAGGCGATCTCCCGGCAGATCCGGGATGCGGTCCGGGAGCTCGACGCGCAGCAACCGATCACCGAGATGCAGCCGCTCGCCGAGCAGCGGACGCAGGCGCTGGCGCCGCATCGGCTGGTGGCCTCGCTGCTCGGGCTGTTCGCGGCGCTGGCGCTGGTCATCACCGCCTCGGGGCTCATCGGCGTGGTGGCCTACAGCGTGAGCCAGCGCACCCGCGAGATCGGCGTCCGGCTGGCGCTCGGCGCGGCGCCGGAGAACGTGCTCCGGATGGTGCTGGGGCAGGGGATGGCGCTGGTGGTGGGCGGGCTCTGCCTCGGCCTCGGGGTGGCACTCGCGCTGTCGCGGCTGGGGAGAGGGCTGCTCTACGGGGTGACCCCGGCGGATCCGCTGACCTACGCCTCGGTGGCGCTGGTGCTCCTGGCCATCAGCCTCGCGGCCTGCGCGCTCCCGGCGCGGCAGGCGACCCGGGTGGACCCGATGCTCGCGCTCCGCGCCGAGTGAGGCCAGTCCTCGGGTCCCGGTGAGTGGTCGCCGGAGACGGTGAACGGCAGTGACGCGGGCACCGGCTCCTCGCTGCCCGCCGCCCGTGCCAGACTCCCGGGGTGGATGGGCTGGCTCGGGTACGTCATCGCGTGGCTCCTCGCCGCGCTGTTCTGGACGCTGGCGAGCGCCTCGAGCTCGGGACGTCCTCCGCTGGCCACGCTTCCCTACGGACTGCTGATGATGGGCGTGGCCGGGACGATGGGGCTCGGCGTCTGGAGGCTCACCGGCCGCGTTCGCACCGACGGGCGCCCGGGCCGGTTCCTCGTCGCCCACGGCCTCGCGCTCGCGGTCTTCGCGAGCGTCTACGCGAGCGGGCTCGCCTGGCCGGACGTCCTCACCGGGCGCGCGGCCGGCGCGCTGGGTCGGCTCCGCCCGGTGCTCCTGTGGAACCTCCTCATGGGGAGCTGGCTCTACCTCGTCGTCGCCGGGTGCTCTTACGCCGTGCGCGCGCAGCGCCGGGCCCGGGCGGGCGAGCTGGCCGCGGGCGAGGCGCGGCTCCTGGCGCAGCAGGCGCAGCTCGCCGCGCTCCGGGCGCGGCTCAACCCCCACTTCCTCTACAACGCGCTCCACTCGGTGGGTGCGCTCGTCGGGCGCGATCCGCGCCGGGCAGATCAGGCGCTGGAGCGGCTCGGCGACCTCCTGCGCTACGTGCTCGACGCCGGAGATCTGGTGGCGTTCCGGAGGGAATGGGCGTTCATCCAGGACTACCTCGCCTTCGAGGAGCTCCGGCTGGGCGACCGGCTCCGGGTCGAGGCGAACGTCGAGCCCGGGACGGGCAGCGTGCTCGCCCCGCCGCTCATCCTCCAGCCGCTGGTCGAGAACGCCGTTCGACACGGGCTCGCCGACCGGCCGGAGGGCGGGCGCATCACGCTCGGCGCGCACCTCGAGGGCGGCCAGCTGGTGCTGACCGTCGACGATGACGGCACGGGCGCGCTGGTCGGGGAGGGGACCGGGATCGGCGTGAGCTCGGTCCGCGAGCGTCTCCGGGTGCTCTACGGCGACGCGGCCTCGGTCGATGCGGGGCCGCGCCCTCGCGGCTTCGGGGTGACGCTGCGCCTTCCGGCCCGCACCGCGGACGAGGAGCTGGCGGCATGAGCGGGACCGACCCTCTCCGCGCGCTGGTCGTGGAGGACGAGCCGCTCGCACGGGCCCGCCTTCGGGATCTGCTCGAGCCGGTCTCGTGGATCCGCTGGGTCGGCGAGGCGGCGACGGTGAGCGCGGCGACCGAGGCGCTCGCCCGGCTCCGACCCGACCTGGTGTTCCTCGACGTGCAGCTGGCCGGCGGGTCCGGGCTCGACGTCCTCCGGGCGGCGGAGCCCGGGACGGGAGTCATCTTCACGACCGCGCACGACCGGTTCGCGGTCACCGCCTTCGAGCTGGGTGCCCTCGACTATCTGCTGAAGCCGTTCGGCACCGAGCGCTTCGCCCGGGCGCTGGAGCGTGCGCAGCCGGTCCTCCTCGCGCGGCGGGGCTCGGCGGCGGAGCGGGGCCGTGAGGTGCTCGGCCCGGACAGGCTGCAGCGACTCTTCGTCCGCGACGGCGGGCGCATCGTTCCACTGGCGGTGACGGAGATCGAGCGCGTCCAGGCTTGCGACGACGTCGTCCTGATACACGCCGGGGGACGGACCTACCGCCTCGCGGTCACGCTGGCGGAGCTCGAGGAGCGGCTGGATCCGAAGCGGTTCGTCAGGGTGCACCGCTCGCACCTGGTCAACCTGGATCAGGTGGTGTCGTTCGCGCCCACCGAAGATGCGAGGCTGCTGGTGACGCTCCGGAGCGGGAACACGCTCTTCGCGAGCCGGCAGCGATCGCGCGAGCTGCGAGGTCTCGGGCGCTGAACCCTGAGCCGCGGAGTGCGCGGTCATCTGTCGACACGGACCGACGGTCCGTGCCCGTGAGGGACGCGAGGCGGACCAGGGGCGTGGGCACCTGCCCGTGACGCCCGGCCTGCGCGCATCTCGATGCGCTCTCGGGTTCGTCCGCATCGACGGACCGCGCGTGCCGCGCGAGTGCCGGTCCTGGCGATCAGAAACACCCAGCTGCGCCGCGCGCCGGTCCGTGAGGGGAGGGCACCCCCCGGGCGCCGCGACGGAGGGGGGGCGGAACGTCAGGGCACGACGATCTCGTTCGGATCTCTCCGCGCCCGTCGAGCTGCCATTCGGGAGACGCACCGAGCCCGATCCCACCCGCCGCGCCCGACGACCATTCGCCGGTCCGGTCCGACCGCCGGCCCGGGTCGTCTGGACCGAGCCGACGCGCCATCGAATCCTCGGCCGCATGCCTCGAGCCAGCGCCGTCGTCCCGATACTCCTCGCCGTCGGCTGTGCCACCTCGGCGCCCCCGTCGCG
>CAZDSB010000421.1:0-15401 GCA_964507515.1 uncultured Myxococcaceae bacterium | reverse complement strand
AGGACGCGATCGCCGCGCTCGGCGAGCTCCGGGCCACGGCCGCGGTGCCCACGCTGGTGGAACTGGCCCTGGACGACAAGAGCCCGCCCGCGGTCAACCGGCGGGCCATCGTCGCCCTGGGCGAGGTGGGGGACCCGCGGGCGGTGCCCACCCTCCTGAGGGCGATGTTCAAGCAGCGCGGGAACACCGTCTTCGCGCAGGAGGCGAGCTACTCCCTCTTCCAGGTCGGCAAGCCGGCCGCCGACGCGCTGACCGCGGTGCTCGAGGGAAAGGACCGCGAGCTCTCCAGCTGGGCCCGGGCCAACGACGTGGTGGACGCGGTGGTGCTGGTGCGGGCGGCCGAGTCGCTCGGCGACTTCCGGGCCACCTCCGCCGAGCCCGCGCTGGTGAAGCAGCTCTCGTACCGGACCTCCGCGCCGGAGCAGACGCTCTACGCCCGCATGGCCGCGGCCAGCACCCTGGGGAAGATGCGCTCCGCCCAGGGCCGAAACGCCCTGGAGGCGATGCTGGACGAGTCCGAGCCGCTGGCCCGCGCCGAGTACGCCCGTGCCCTGGTCCTCATCGGCGGCCGCGAGGCGATCCCCGCGCTCCAGCGCTCGGCCGGGCACGGTCCCTGGGAGGCGCGGCAGTACGCCATCGGCGCCCTGGGAATGCTGGGCGACGAGCGCGACCAGCCCGCCATGGACCGCATCGCCGCCGACGAGCCGAAGGCCACCGCCGGTGACTGCAAGCGCTACGGCTGCAACCTGCCGGTGGACGAGGTGGCGGCGAACCGGCTGAAGACGGTCAAGGTCTTCCAGGCCCCTCTCCGGGCTGCTGCCCAGTGCAAGGCGACGAAGGATTGCTGGGTGAGCAAGCTCGGCGATGCCGAGGGTCCAGTCCGCCAGCGCGCCGCGCTGGAGCTGGGGCGGATGGGCAAGTCCGACGCGGTGAAGGCGCTCGCCGACCATCTGGCGGACAAGGAGCCCGAGACGCGCGCCGCGGTGCTCCAGGCGCTGATGTGGCTGGTGCAGGGGGACGCCGCCGCTGCCACGCAGCTGGGCCCGATGCTGCCCAAGCTGGAGCAGCAGGTGGCGGGAGACCGTGGCCGGGCGGACTACGCGGCGACGAGCGAGCAGCTCCGGCGACTCATCACGGAGGTACGTCGCCGGGGCGGGCAAGCCTGATCGCGGCATCGACCTCGGCGGGGAGCGCCGGACGCCGACCTCCCTGGAACGCGCTGGGGAGGATGTTGAAGGGCAGCACCTTCGCCAGCGCGGCGAGGAGGAGCAATCCGCCGGGCGCGGCGAAGATGGCCAGCGCCGGGATGGCCTTCGCCAGGTCGATGAGCTCGAGTCGCATCCTTCGCTTCTCGTCCGGCGCCAGGGTCTGCCCGATGGCCAGCTTGCCGAGGAAGACGCCCAGCTCGCCCATCATCCGCGCCTCGAGCAGGAGCGCCTTCGCGTTCTCGTCGAGCGAGCGGAGCACGCCGCTCACCCACTCGTCGCCCAGCGAGGCGGCGTTGTCGCTGACCGCGAACACGTCCAGCACCGAGCGGTTCTCGGCGTAGAACTCGGCCACCTCGCCCTCGACCTCCCGGAGGCCCTCGGGGGAGATGCGCAGCGCGCGGGCGAGTGCGCGGAGGAAGGCGAGCTCGCCCGGTGACCGCCTCCCCTCCACCAGCGAGGCGAGCAGCGTCTGCTGGAGGATGAAGCGCCGCAGCGGAAGGCTCCGGACTGGACGGACGAGGACGTCCAGGTCGGGCCGCTCGCGGAAGACCTCCTTCACCCGGGCCCGGAGCATCGGCCCCACCGGCTTCGGCAAACCCAGCGAGTCGACCTGGCGGAGGATGGCCTTGCGCGCAGCGGGTGTGGGCGGCCGCTCGGCGCAGGCGAGCGCGGTCAGCACCTCGACGAGGAGCGCCTTCTGCCGTGCCGCCACCGCGAGCCGCCGCTTCGCGTGCTCGAGGCCGAGGCGGGTGTGGAGCCAGGCCGCGAGCGCGAGGTGGGCGAAGAGCTGGGCGTCCACGTACGCAGCGCCGTTGTGGAGCAGCAGCCCGTAGAGCGGGTCCGCTCCGAGCGACATCGCGCGGTTCTCGAGCAGCCGCTCCAGCCGGGCGACGCTGCGCCGGGGAAGCGTTCCTGTGCTGCGCAGGGCCGTCTGCAACGTCTCGGCAAGACGGAGGTGTCCGCTCCAGGCGGCGAAGAGGATGGTAATCCGCTCCACCCGGCGCTCGGGGCCGAGCCCCGAGATGTCCGCGAGGTCGAGCGCGAGCCGCGCCAGGGTCCGCACCACGGCGAGCGACAGCTGCTCCTCGCGCGTGAGGCCGGCGGGGTGCTCGACCTGCTCCGGCGTGCCGTAGAGGAGGCCGCTGTCCTGGAGCACCATCCGGACGTGCGTCCGGGCGCGGGCGCGGGGGCTGATGCCGGGGGCGCGGGCGTCCTCCAGCGGCTGGTGCTGTGCCACCTCCTGTTCCAGGAGCGCGGTGAACCAGCCCGACTGACCGAAGCCCATGACTCCTGCGCCCGCCCTCGCCGCGGCCCCGGCCGACCCGGCTCCGGGGCGTTCGACCCGAATGCAACGCCGCCGCCCTGACTTAATCGAACGCCGCGGCCCTGAGCCATCCCCGGCGCCGGAGGCGCCTGTACCAATCGCCGCCGCCGGCCCTGACCTAATCTCCGGTGGGCGGCGAGTTCAAGCGAACGGACGAGCGAAGCGAACGCATGCCGCGCGTAGTCAGGCGCGGCCGACCCGGCTCACTTCACGGCCTTGACCCGCGCGCGCTTCTCGTCCACCTCGTCCGGCACCGCCTGCACCGCCTGGACGACGGGCTTGAGGACGCCGACCTTCTCCAGAAGCTTCCGCTCCACCGCGGCGGAGATCTCCGGATGGTCGCGGAGGTAGTCCTTCGCGTTCTCGCGGCCCTGGCCGATGCGCTCGCCGGCGTAGGCGTACCAGGCCCCGCTCTTCTCCACGATGTTCTCCGCGGAGGCCATGTCCAGGAGGTCTCCCTCCCGGGAGATGCCGGTGCCGTACATGATGTCGAACTCGACCTCCTTGAAGGGAGGCGCGACCTTGTTCTTCACCACCTTGACCCGGGTGCGGCTGCCCACCACCTGCTCGCCGTTCTTGATCGCGCCGATGCGGCGGATGTCGAGCCGCTGGCTGGCGTAGAACTTCAGCGCGTTGCCACCCGTGGTCGTCTCCGGGTTCCCGAACATCACGCCGATCTTCATCCGGATCTGGTTGATGAAGACGACGCAGGTCTGGCTCTTGGCGATGGTGCCGGTGAGCTTCCGCAGCGCCTGGCTCATCAGCCGGGCCTGGACGCCCATGTGCGCATCGCCCATCTCGCCCTCGAGCTCCGCCTTGGGGACGAGGGCGGCCACCGAGTCGATCACCAGCACGTCGATGGCGCCCGAACGCACCAGCATCTCGGCGATCTCCAGCCCCTGCTCGCCGGTGTCCGGCTGGGACAGGAGCAGGTCATCGGTGCGGACCCCGAGCTTGCGCGCGTAGCCCACGTCGAGGGCGTGCTCGGCGTCGATGTAGCCGCAGATGCCGCCCTTCTTCTGGGCCTCGGCCACCACGTGGAGGCTGAGCGTGGTCTTGCCCGAGGACTCCGGGCCGTAGATCTCCACGATGCGGCCCCGGGGAACGCCGCCGACCCCGAGGGCGATGTCCAGCGAGATGGAGCCGGTGGAGATGACCTGGATGTCGCGGATGAGCGGCTCGTCCTTGCCGAGCCGCATGATGGAGCCCTTGCCGAACTGCCGCTCCACGGCGCCCATCGCCAGCTCGATCGCCTTTTCCTTCTCCGGATTCACCGCCATGGGGTGCTTGCCCTCGCTTGGATGGGACTGAACACTGTTTCAGTATGTCCCAGAGCGATCTCCTAGTCGACTCCCCTGACACCCCTCGGGGCGATGAGGTACGCGGCCACGAGTCCCGCCACGCCCGGAAGCAGCGTCGCCACCCCGTAGCGGAGGCCCAGCGCGCAGGCGAGAACGCCGAGGGCGAACACCGCCTTGCGGGCCCAGGTCCGCAGTCCCGGCCGGACGACGCCGGCCACCGTCACCGCCTCGAGCGCCACCACCGAGGCGAGTCCGATGCCCGTCGGCGGGTCGGACACTCCCCACAGCGACAGGCACACCGCGACGGTCATCACCAGGACGGACAGCCCGCGCCCGTCGGTTGCTTCCGAGGGCCGCTCCGCGCGCCAGTGGGCCAGGTCCTCCGGCGAGACCTCGAGCGCGTAGGGGTAGCCGAGGGCGAGCAGCCGCTCGACGGCGACCGCCCGGGCCGAGGTGCCGTCGGGCGCCTGGAGGGCGGCGAGGTCCTCCGAGGCGAGAATCCCGAGGAGGGCATCGGCCGTGGCCCGCGGGCTGCCGAGGTCGAGCCGGGCGAGGCGGTCCACGAAGGTGCGTCGGGCGGTCACGTCGGCGCCCGGGGCGCGGGCCTCGGCCAGCGCGAGCGCGAGCGGGTCCGGTGCGGCGATGGCCCCCGGGTCCTCCACCGGCGCAGGGGGGGTGATGTGTGCCTGCTGTCGTTCCACGGCTGAGCCGACGTCTCCTTACCAGGGGCCCCTCCTCCGGGCCACGCATCCGCCCGAGCCCGCAACCGCCCGGGGCTCCCTCGTGTTCACATTCAGTGCCCGTGGACGAACGAACGGACGAGGACGCGGCCCTGATGGAGCGGGTGGCGGCGGGAGACACCGCCGCCTTCGCCGCGCTCTACGACCGGCACCACCGGTCGGTGGCCCGCTTCGCCCATCGGTTCGTCCAGGACGCAGGGAAGGCAGAGGAGCTGACGCAGGACATCTTCGTGAAGCTGTATCGACATGCAGGCCGTTACCGGGCGACCGCCCGCTTCAAGACGTTCCTCTTCCGGGTGGCGGCGAACCACTGCCTGAACGAGATCCGGCGCGGGGAGTACCGGGTGACGCACGTCTCCGAGCACGACGAGGAGGGCCGTCCCGTGGAGATGCCGGCCCCCGAGGCGCAGTCGCCCGAGCGTGCCGTCGAGGGGCGCGAGCTGGAGGCGACGGTGGCCGACGCGCTCCAGCGCCTGAGCGAGCGCGAGCGCACCGCCTTCGCGCTCTGCCGGTTCGAGGGCATGTCGTACCGCGACATCGCCGAGGTGCTCTCGGCGAGCGAGGCGGCGGTGAAGAGTCTCATCCACCGCGCGACGCTGTCGGTCGCGAAGGCGGTGGAGGCATGGCAGGCCGGGGCGTCGAGCCCCGCGAGGAGTGAAGCATGAGCTGCACCGTGGAAGACGACCTGACGGCATATCTGGACGGCGAGCTGTCCGTGGTGGAGGCGGCGCGGGTGCGGACCCACCTGGCCTCCTGTGCCGACTGCCGGGCGACCGAGATGCTCCTGCGCCGGACGCTGACCGAGCTCGCCGCGCTGCCGGCCTTCGAGCCTTCCGTGGGGCTCCGGCGCCGGGTGCTCTCCCAGGTGGAGGCGCTGCCCCGACCTTGGCGGGAGAGGCTCGGGAGCTGGTTCCGGCCCGGGCTGCTCGCGCCGGTCGCGGGCGTCGCGGTCGCCGGCGCCGTGGCGCTGCTCGTGGTGGGAACCCACGGCCACGGAACGAACAACCCCCTCGCACGGGGCACGGAGCTCGCGGTCGCCGAGAACTACGACCTGCTCACCGACTACGAGGTGGTGGGACTCTCCCCCGAGGACCTCGACGTGGTGGAGCACCTCGACCAGCTGAGCAAGGAGGGCCGGCCATGAGGACCTGGTCCTCAACACCGAAACCACCTGGATCGATCCGACCCTCGCTTGCCCTCGCGGCCGATCCCGGCGTCGCTCGTCGATTCCGGGACCCGAGCCCCGGGCCCTCCTCGCTCCTAGGCCTCGGCCGCGATTCCGGCGCGATCATCCGGTCGATCCAGGTGGTCTCGGTGTTGGTAGCGCTCGTGCTCGCCGTGGCCCCGGCCAGGGCGCAGACCGAGGGCGCCCCCGACGACTCGGCGGCGCGCTTCGATCAGATGAGCGAGCAGGAGAAGGCTCAGCTCCGTGAGCGGCTCCGGCAGTTCAAGGCGCTCCCGCTGGACGAGCAGGCCCGGATGCAGGCCAACATCGCGCGCTGGCGAGCGCTGCCGCCGGAGGAGAAGGCGCGGGTGCGCCAGAACCTCGAGGCGTTCCAGAGGCTGTCGCCGGAGGAGCGGCAGAGGCTCCGCGACCAGTGGCACGAGTTCCAGAAGCTCCCTCCGGAGCAGCGGCAGCAGCTCCGCCACCAGATGCGGGAGTACCTCCGCGCCAACCCCGAGCGACGCAAACAGATGATGGAGAACCTCCGCACGTGGAGGTCGATGAACCGCGAGCAGCGCGAGATGATGCGGCAGCGGCTCCGCGAGATGCGGGAGAGGCGGGGCAAGTGACGGGGCTCCTGGCGCTCCTCGTCCTGCTCTCCAGCGACGCCGGCGCCTTCGGAACACCGGACGGCGGCGTGCGGTCACCGCCCCCGGCGTCACGGAGCGCGGAGGACGAGGAGATCATCCAGAACCTCGACCTCCTCGAGCATCTCGCCGAGAGCCAGGAGCTGGAGATGATGCTCGAGCTCGAGGCCAGACGCGGCAAGCAGGACCGCTGACGCGAGGTCGCGGCCTCCGACGTCATCCGAGCGAGCTCCCGGGCTCCTTCGGGACCTTGGAAACCAGAGGCCTCCCGCGGAAGAAAACTTCGCTTCTGCCGACTCTGGCCTTACCTCGAGGAATGCGCCGTGTCCTCGGAGCGATGCTCTTGCTCGGTGCGCTGACCGCCCGGGGGCAGGTGGTCAACGTCCCACCGAGCCTGCTGCTCCCCAACTACGACCGGGTCTACCCGGGGCTCATCGAGGCGCTCGAGGCCGGCGCGTTCATCGCACGCGGGAGGAATGCCCCCGCCGTGGCGTACAACCCGGCAGGGATCGCGGTCACCGACCGCAGCGTCCTGAACGCCAGCGCGCAGGGGTACCAGCTCACCGCGCTGGGGGGCACCGGGTTCGAGCAGGCCTCGCCCGTGTCCAGCTTCGAGAGCATCCCCAGCTTCCTGGGCCTGGTCCTGGGGAGCGACGTCCTCGACTGGAAGTCGGTCCGGCTCGGCTTCGCGGTGGTCACGCCCGTCCACTGGGACCAGTCCGCAATCGCCAGCGCCATCCCGCAGGAGGGGCAGCGCGCCTCGTACACCGTGCACTCCAGCTTCACGACCGTCGTGCCCACCTTCGCCGTCGGCTGGGCGGTGTCCTCCTCGGTGCGGCTCGGTGCCTCGCTCGAGTTCCCGTACACGAGCATCTCCAACGAGGGTGAGCTCTCCGGCGAGCTCACCACCTCCACCGCGAGCCAGGGGAGCATCCAGAACGTCGCGCTGGGCGGGTCGGCCCTGGACATGGTCGCGGTCGTCGGCGCGCAGTGGACCGCGCTCGACTGGCTGCAGCTGGGGCTCCTGTTCCGTTCGCCGGGGCTGAAGCTCCTGTCGGCAGGCGCGGTGGATTACGAGTCGCTCACCGCCACGGACGGAGGAAGCCACCACGTCTTCTTCGACGACCCGAACGCGCGGTTCGAGTACCGGTCGCCGATGGAGATCTCGCTCGGCGCCGCGGTGACCATCGGTTCATTCGAGATCGAGGCAGATCTCCGGTTTCACGACGGGACGCACACCTACGACATCCTCTCCTCCGACCAGGCCGGCCGCATCGTGGACACGCGATCGGGCGCACCGGTCATCAGCACCTTCGCGTTCAGCGGCGTGCCTTACCGCGCCCGGCCGGTCCTGAACGGAAGCCTGGGCGGACACGTGACGATCACCCCGGCGATCGCTCTGAGCGCGGGCGTCTACCTCGACCAGAGCCCGGTGGACGTCCTCGGTCAGGGCTTCCGGCACGTGGACCTCATCGGCGTTCGCACGGGCGTGGCATTCCAGGTCGGAAAGCTGGGCGCGTCGGTGGGAGTCGGCTGGGAGCACGGCAAGGGCGTCGCCGACCTGGCACCGGACACCGTCCCTTCGCAGCACGAGGAGCTGACCCTCAACACCTTCACCCTGCTGTTTTCGGTCTCGTACAACTTCTGAGACCGCGGGGACCGAAGGCGCTGCGCGGGGGAGTCCTTGCAGGGAGGTGTTTGACACCGCCGCGGGCGTCGCGTCTTGAATCGTCCGTCTTCACGCGCGTTTCTTGCGCGGCCGATGAGCGAAGCGCATCACCCGTAGAATCGCCGGCGGGCGCGGACCCCGTCTCCCCGCTGCTAGGATTGGCGCACTGTGTCGGAGCCGTCTTCAACGTTCCGCGCCGAACCCGACCCGGACTGGCGGACGCGCTGGGCGCGCCTGCTGACCGTCCCCGAGCAGGCGGTCCGCGCGCTGCGGCCGGGACGGCGGATCTTCATCGGGTCGGCGGCTGCCGAGCCCACCCGACTGGTGCAGGCGATGGTCGACTCGGCCTGGCAGCTGTCCGACAACGAGCTCGTCCAGCTGATGACCGTCGGGCAGGCGCCCTACACCGCGGCCGCGTGCGACCAACGCTTCCGGGCGAACACCTTCTTCATCGGGCCCGGCGTCCGGGAGGCGGTCCGTGATTGCCGCGCCGACTTCTCGCCGGTCTTCCTCTCCGAGATTCCCCATCTGCTGAAGTCCAGCCGGCTTCCGGTGGACGCGGCGCTCATCCAGGTGAGCCCGCCCGACGCGCAGGGCATGGTCTCGCTCGGCGTGTCAGTGGACATCGTCCGGGCGGCGGTGGACTCGGCGCGGCTCATCCTCGCCGAGATCAACCCGCGCATGCCGCGCACTCGAGGCGACACGCTCCTCGACATCCGGCGCTGCAAGCACGTCGTCGCGGTGGACGCTCCGCTCCCCGAGCCGGAGGCGGTCGCGCCCACCGACGTGAGCCGCGCCATCGGCGAGCTGGTTGCCGACCTGGTCCCGGACGCCGCCACCCTCCAGGTCGGCATCGGTGAGCTTCCCCGGGCAGTGCTGTCGTCGCTCCGGAACCACCGCGACCTGGGCATCCACACCGAGATGCTCTCCGACGCCCTGATGGAGCTCTCGAAGCTCGGCGTCATCAACGGGCTGCGCAAGACGCTCGCCCCGGGGAAGATGGTGGCCAGCTTCCTCCTGGGGAGCGAGGCGCTCTACCGCTGGGCGCACGAGAACCCGGATCTCGAGATGCGGGCCAGCGACTGGGTCAACGACCCGTACGTCATCTCCCAGAACGTGCGCATGGTGTCGATCAACACCGCCCTCGCGGTGGACCTCACCGGTCAGGTCGCGGCGGACACGCTCGACGGCGGCTTCTACTCGGGCATCGGCGGACAGGTGGACTTCGTCCGCGGGGCCTCGCGCAGCTCACGAGGGCGAGCGCTCATCGTCCTCCCCTCGCTCGCCCGCGGCGGAACGGTGAGCCGCATCCAGGCCTCGCTGCCCGACGGCTCGGCGGTGGTGACGAGCCGCGGCGACGTGCGCTTCGTGGTCACCGAGTATGGGGTGGCGGACCTCTGGGGCAAGTCGGTGCGCGAGCGCGCACTCGCGCTGACTGCAATCGCGCATCCCGATCACCGCGCGGACCTGCTCGCGGCGGCCAAGGCGCGCCACTGGGTGTTCGCCGATCAGGCGGTTCCACGGCCGCCGCTCGACGTGCGCTCCTGGGACGAGAAGCTCCGGGACGGCCGGGAGATTCGTGTCCGCGCCGCGCGGCTGACCGACGAGACGAAGGTGCAGGAGCTTCTCTATGGTCTGTCGCCCGAGTCGGTGTACTCCCGCTACCATCACTTGAGAACGCGCTACCCGCACGACGAGGTACAGGCGCTGCTCGACGCTGATCCGCAGCGCGGCTGCGCATTCGTGGCCGAGCTCCCCGAAGACGGCACGCTCATCGGGCTCACCCGGTACGACCTGGACCCGGTCAGCGGCATCGGGGAGCTCGGTATCGTCATCGCGGATGCCTGGCAGCGGAAGGGCGTGGGGAGCGCGCTGATGCGGCGGATGGTGGAGGTGGGAAAGGAGCACGGGCTCAAGGGACTCCGGGCCGACGTGCTGGCGGTGAACTCGGCGATGATCCGCCTGCTCCGTGAGGTCGGGGCCACCGAGGTCCCGGCCCCCGAGGGAGGCGTGGTGGACGTGGAGTTCCGGTTCCAGCCGCCCGCGGTCACCCGGCCGGAGCGGCCGGCGTCGGGGCGCTGACCGGCGCCGGGTCGGCCCACAGCCCGAGCGCCACCAGCACCGCGGTCTGCAGGATCCAGCTCACCCCGAGCACCGCCGGCGCGGGTGGCATCGCCCCACCGAGCTGGCTGGCGACCTGGAGCGCCGCGAGCAGCCCCAGGACGCCGAGGAGCACCCCGCGCCGGACGCGGGACAGCCCCTCCCGGGAGCGCAGGAAGAGCATCACTCCGCCCGCGAGGAGGAGCACCTCGACCGCGAGGGCCCAGGGCATCGCCCGCCACAACCCGAGCCCGAGGTGGGGAAGGTCCTCGCCCAGCAGGGGGAGGCCGCGGACGTGCTCCACGGCGTCGCAGACGAAGTGCGAGAAGACCGCCGCGCCGGCGATCCAGGCGGCCGACGCCCCCCGACCGAGCAGCAGCCACCCGGCGCCCGCCATCGCTGCGGTGACAAGAGCCCAGAGCACGGAGCTCAGGAGCCCGTGCGAGTACGGAAAGACGAACTCGAGGAAGTGGCCGGTGGCGAAGTCCGGCGGGACGATGACCTGCTCCAACCCTGCGAGGATGAAGACTCCCAGCAGCACGTCCAGCAACAGGGTCGCCCCGAGCAGGGGGCCCAGCCGGAAGCGCCGGGAGCGGGAGGCCAGGGCGAGGCCGACGCCCAGGTGACCGACGAACATGGTGCCACCGTAGCGCGGGAGGTGGACGTGGGGTCCACACCACAGGCGTCCGCCGCCCGACGCCGTCGGCGAAAGAAGCGTCATCCGGACGCGTCCAATGTGAATGCCGCACGTTTCCCGAACGTCCCCGAGTGGCGATCTACCCGCCTGTTCCTCGGGGGGGTGGCCCCGCTAGCCTAGGAGGCGCCGTGCGTTCCTTCGTCCTGCTCGCGCTCGTGTCGGCGTCGTCGCTCGCCGCCCCTTCCTTCTCCACCGAATCCGCCGGCACGCTGGGCCGCCCGGACCTCGCCTCCTCCAGCCGCATCGTCTCCCTGGTGCAGCTCGACGCCCGCCGGGTGGTGGCGCTGGACGCGGCCGGGCTGGCACGGCTGTGGGACGTCTCGGACTGGCAGCAGCTCGGCGTCGCGTCTCCCGGAACACGGGCGGTCATCGGCCCCGCGGGCCTCGGGCTCCCGAACGACCGGAGCGGAGGGTGTCTGCTCGCACCGCCGCTCGCGGCGACCACGGACGGGCGGCTGCTGACCTCCGAGGGGCTGGCGCTTCGCCTGTGCGACCCGACGGGGCGGAGAGCGCCCCACGACTTCACGGTTCCCGGCGTCGACGGGACGACCGCGCTGGCCGTCTCCTCCGACGGCACCGCCGCCTTCCGCGCCACCCCGGAGGGCGACGTGGAACTCATTCCGTTCGGGGGCGGGCAGACCACCAGATTTCACGCCCAGGACGCGCGCATCGTGGCGCTCCAGTCCACCTCGGACGGCCGGCTGCTGACCGCTGCCCAGGACGGGATGGTCCGCGGCTTCGACCGGAACGGCGGGAGCTTCAAGCTCGACGTCATCCGCGGGCGCGGCCGTCCCTGCGACGAGTCGCTGCGCGCGTTGACCTTCAACGAGGACGGCACGCTCGCGCTGGTCTCGGCGATCACCGGCGGCGAGGAGTGCGACGACGCGCGCACCTCCGGGTCGCTGCGGCTCATCGAGCTGCCCACCGGGCGCATCCGCTGGGAGCTGCAGGCGGTCCAGGTCACTGCGGCGCTCTTCGCCGCGGACGGCTCGGTGCTGGTGGCCGCGGCCGGTCAGGTGGCCGACCGCGTGGACCCCATCTCCACCACCCTGGTGCGTCTCGATCCACGCAACGGCGCCCCGGCCGCGCCTGCCGCGGGCCACCGCGCGCAGGTGACCGCGCTGCGCTTCTCGCCCGACAGCGCCCGCCTCGCGTCCGGTGACGCCGCGGGCGTCTGGTCGGTGTGGGACGTGGGCACGCGGGCGCAGCGGCTGTCGGGCTCGGTCCCGGGCGGCGCGCTGGTGGACCTGCGCTTCACGCCGCAGTCGGACACGCTGCTGTCCCAGCACGAGGACGACTCGGTGCGGACCTGGCGCGTGAGCGATGGCGCGGCCGGCCCGGTGCTCGTGCCCCCGCCGTCGCCCGACCCGGTGCGCGCGGCGCCGGCGTGCGCCGCGGCCCAGGCGCAGGTCGCGGAGCTGATGCGCCCGGCCGCGAACAGCGTGCTCGGCGTTCGCGATCCCTCGGCCTGGTCGGGCCTGCAGACGGTGCCCGAGCTGGTGCTGTCCTCCGACGGCGAGAACGTGCTCGCGCCGGTCGCCGAGGAGTCCTGCGTGAGCCTGCTCCGGAGCGGCTGCTCCATCGGCTGCAGCCGGCACTACCACCTGGAGCGCATCGCAGTTCGCACCGGGCGCCGGGTCCAGAGCTTCCCGCTGGACCAGGAGCTGCTCGGCGGCTGCGTTCCGCCCGGGGGAGCCTTCGTCACCCGCGGGGACAAGGGAGGCATCCAGCTCCGCGACGCCGATGGAGAGCCGGTGGCCCGGGCGGGGAGCAAGCTCGGGAAGGTGCTCTCGTGCGATGCCACCCCGGACGGGAAGCGGATGCTGCTCGCCTCCTCGAAGCTGCTCGGGTTCTGGGAGGTGGGACGGCCGACGATGCGGGACGGCGTGCCGCGTCGGGCGCGTCTGGGGGGGCCGGTGGCGCTCTCTCCCCGGGGTGACGTGAGCGTGGACGCGGACGGGCCGGAGCTGCGCCTCCGTTCGTGGCCGACCGGCGCGGTCGCGGGTCGGTTGACGCTCGCGCTGCAGGACGACTTCCCGACGAGCGCGACCTTCTCGCCCGACGGGAAGATGCTGGCAGTGGGAACGGCGCGCGGGGTGATTCACCTCATCCGCATCGGCGGGCCGCCGGCGACGGCGCGGCGCTGAGCCAGATGACGCGATCGCTTCGCGCTTGAAAGCCGGAGCTTCGCCGCGACCGGAACCACCCCGACGAGAGCTGAGCGCTTCGTCGAGTTCCGGCGCCTCGACCCCAGCATGGTGAGGCCCAGCAGGTTCCGCTCTGCTAGAGAAGCGAGCCGGAACGCTTCTGCTGGGGCTCCGTGATGGAGAAGCCACGCATCTTTCTCGGGTCGTCCGGGCAGCAGGAGAAGCTCCTGCAGGCCCTCACCCGCGGTCTCGAGGACGTGGCGCGGGTGGACCCGTGGACGACCTCCTTCAATCCCGGGACGACGACGCTGGAGCGCCTCCTCGAGCTCGCGCACCAGGTCGACTTCGCTGCCTTCGTGTTCGCCCGCGACGACTGGACGAGCCAAAGCCCCGGCGCTCAATCTCCCGGCGCCGGTCAGGCGTCTCCGCGCGACAACGTCGTCTTCGAGGCCGGGATGTTCGGCGGGACGCTCGGGATGCGGCGGACGTTCATCCTCCACTCGAACGGCGCCAAGCTGCCCAGCGACCTCCTCGGCCTCACCTGCATCCGGTACGGCGAGACGACCCCGGCCGAGGTGAAGACCATCAACCAGAAGCTCCGCAAGGCCATCGAGGACCAGGGGCCCGTCGCTCGCATCGACGGTCTGTGGTGGCAGTACTCGCTGACGGAACACGGCAGGGAAGAGCCTTCGATCCTGAGCCTCCTCCGGATCTCGCGAGACCGCGCCGGCGTGCTGGAGATGACCGGGCGCGGCTGGCAGAAGGACGGCAGCCTGTCGTCGAGGTACTGGAGTGAAGCCGCAAAGGAGAGGACCGAGCCGTCGGGGATCTTCTATTTCTGGAGGGGTGAACGGCCCCGGGACCCGACCTGTCCCCAGCTGGAAGGCACCGGCGAGATCCGTTTGGAGTCCGCCGATCGCGCCACCGGGTACTGGATCACGCGCGTGGCCTCTGGCCCGGAGCCGCGCACCGCCGGTGTCTACCTGCGCGCGGACCCGGCCGATCTGGACATCATGGACGGCCGAGACGATCGACAGCGCGCGAAGATGATCGCCGACCGGCTGAAGCGCTGGAAGACGATCTCGAGAGGATGAACCGCAGCGCCGAGGTCACTCCACCGTGACGCTCTTCGCCAGGTTCCTCGGCTGATCCACGTCGGTCCCGCGCAGGTCCGCCACGTGGTACGCGAGCAGCTGCAGCGGCACCGCGGTCACGATGGGCCCGAGCAGCGCCGAGCTCGCCGGCAGGCGGATGACGTCGTCGGAGAGCGAGGCGACCTGCTTGTCCTCCTCGTCCACCACCGCGATCACCTTCCCGCCGCGCGCCCGAACCTCCTCGAGGTTCCCCACGATCTTCTCGTACGGCACGTGCGGCTCCCGCGGCGCGAGCACCACCACCGGAAGGTGCTCGTCGATGAGCGCGATCGGCCCGTGCTTCATCTCCCCGCCGGCATAGCCCTCGGCGTGGATGTACGAGATCTCCTTCAGCTTCAGCGCGCCCTCCAGCGCGACGGGGTGCATCGGTCCGCGCCCGAGGAAGAGGAAGTCCTGCGCGGTGTGGTACTTCCGCGCGATCCGCTTCACCGCCGTCTCGCAGTGGAGCGCCTCCTCCACCCGCTTCGGGATCTCGGTGATCTGGGTGAGCAGCTCCTGCGCCCGGCCCACGTCCAGCGTCCCCCGCAGCCGACCCAGCTTCACCGCCATCAGGAACAGCGCCGCGAGCTGCGTCGTGAAGGCCTTGGTCGAGGCGACCCCGATCTCCGGGCCCGCGTTGGTGAGCACGGTGAGATCCGCCTCGCGGGTCATCGCGCTGCCCACCACGTTGCAGAGCGCCACCGTGCGGGCGCCACGGGCCTTCGCCTCGCGCAGCGCGCAGAGCGTGTCCAGGGTCTCTCCCGACTGGCTGATCGCCACCGCCAGCTGTCCGGGCTCGATCAGCGGATCTCGGTAACGGAACTCGGACGCCAGCTCGACCTCCACGGGGATCCGGGCGAGGGTCTCGATCATCGCCCGCCCGGCCAGCCCCGAGTGCCACGAGGTCCCGCACGCCAGCAGCGTGATCCGCGACAGCGCGCGGACATCCTCGGGCCCGAGCGTCCAGCCCTCGAAGAAGACGTCGCCCTCGGAGAGGAGCACCCGGCCGCGCAGCGTGTCCGCCAGCGCGCGAGGCTGCTCCCAGATCTCCTTGTGCATGAAGTGCTTGTGGCCGCCCTTCTCCGCCATCATCGGCGTCCAGTCGATGCGGCGGGTCGGCCGGTTCACCTGCCGTCCCTCGCGGTCGTAGACGTCGACCCGGGCCCGGCTCAGCACCGCCAGGTCGCCCTCCTCGAGGAACACCATGTCCCGGGTGTGCTCGAGCAGCGCGGGCACGTCGCTGGCGACGAAGTTCTGGCCCTCGGAGAGC
>CAZDSB010000420.1:0-2907 GCA_964507515.1 uncultured Myxococcaceae bacterium | reverse complement strand
AGGGTGCCGAGGATCAATGCTGCGGGAATCCAGAAGATGGACCACAGCGCCATCCCGGCGTAGCGGAGAGGGCTGGTCAGTCTGTTCAGTGCCATCGGAACTCGAACGCGTTGACTTCGAGGCCCCTGGTTCGCACATCCGGAGGAGCGATGGAACCCGACGGGAGACCCCACGTGGTGATTGTCGGGGCCGGCTTCGCTGGCCTCGAGGCGGCCAAGATCCTCGGCCGGCGCGCTGACGTCCGGGTGACGGTCGTCGACCGCCGCAACCACCATCTGTTCCAGCCGCTGGTCTACCAGGTGGCGACGGCGGCGCTGGATCCGAGCGACGTGGCGGCGCCGATCCGGGGAATTCTCCGCGGTGCAGAGAACACGGACGTGGTGCTGGGCGAGGTGACCGCGATCGACCGTGCGGGGCGGAGCCTGCGGCTCGCCGACGGCACCTCGATCGTCTACGACCACCTCATCGTCGCGGCGGGGGCGCAGGACAACTACTTCGGTCACGGCGACTGGCCGGAGTACGCGCCGGGGATGAAGAGCATCGAGGACGCGCTGGAGGTGCGGCGGCGCGTGCTCTTCGCGTTCGAGGAGGCCGAGCGCGAGGACGACGAGGCACTGCGCCGTGCCTGGTTGACGTTCGTCATCATCGGGGGCGGGCCGACCGGAGTGGAGCTGGCCGGTTCGCTGAGCGAGATGGCGCACCGGGCGTTGCCCCGCGACTTCCGCCACATCGACACGCACTCGGCGCGGATCGTCCTGATCGAGGGGCTGGATCGTCTGCTGCCCGCGTACTCCGAGCACCTCAGCGCGCGTGCGAAGCAGGTGCTGGAGAAGCTGCAGATCCAGGTCCGCCTCGGGACGCGGGTGACGAAGATCGATGCCGAGGGGGTGCTGCTGGCTAACGAGCGGATCGAGGCGCGGACGGTGCTCTGGGGCGCGGGGGTGAGCCCGTCGCCGCTGGGCAAGCTGCTCGGGGCCCCGGTGAACCGGTCGGGTCAGGTGGAGGTCGCGGCGGATCTGACGCTGCCGGGAGACGAGCGCGTGTCGGTGGTGGGGGACCTGGCGGCGGTGATGCAGGACGGCCAGCCGGTGCCGGGGCTGGCGCCGGCGGCGATGCAGATGGGGCGGGCGGCGGCGCGAAACGTGCTGCGGCGGGTGGAGGGGAAGGCCGCCGAGCCGTTCCGTTACTTCGACAAGGGGTCGTTCGCAGTCATCGGCCGCGGGGCGGCGGTGGGCTCGATCTTCTCGAAGCTCGAGGTGAGCGGGCTGATCGCCTGGTTCCTGTGGGCGACGATCCACCTGCTCTATCTGGTGTCTTTCCGGAGCCGCATCGCGGTGATGTTCACCTGGCTGTACTCGTACCTGACGTGGGGGCGGATCGCGCGACTGATCACCTTCACGCCCTGGCTGCGCAAGCGAGAGCTGGCCGCGCATCTTCCGGAACATCGACCGGCGTCGGTGCCGGCGGCGAACGCGCCGGCGGTCCCGGTGCGCGCGTCGCCCGAGCGCTGAGAACCCGATCAATTCTGGGTGGCCCGGAGCATCCTCTCCAGCGGACCGGGGGGAGCCTCCTTCCCGTCGAGGAGGGCCATGAGCCAGTCCTTGCGGTCCATGACCCTGAACGCCACTGCGAGCCGCACGTCGTCGTCGTCGATATCCCGATGCCCCTCGAGGTCGGCGCGGGTCCTGGCGAGCTTCAGGATCCGATCGTGTGCCCGGGCGGAGAGTCCGTACCGGTCCATCGCGAGCTTGAGCATCTCCTCGGCCCGCGGGGTCGTCCGGCAGTGCTGGCGGACGAGGCGCGGTGACATCTGGGCGTTGCATCGCACGCCAGGGAGGTTCCGGAAGCGATCCCACTGGCGTTGTCGGGCGACCTCGACGCGGGCGCGGTAGTACGCGCTCGGCCTCTCGGGCTTCGCAGACGCCGCGAGGCGGTAGCCCTCGACCCGACGGGTGAGGACGGTGATGTCGATGCGGTCGAGGAGCGGGCCGCTGACCCGAGCGTGGTACTCGAGGACGCGGCCGCGCGGACAGATGCAGCGCGTGCCGTGGACGCCGAGCCGGCCGCACGGGCACGCGTTCATGGCGGCGACCAGCATCACCTGCGCCGGATAGCTGACGTGGTGATTGGCCCTGGCGATGTGAACGACGCCTTCTTCGAGCGGTTGTCGGAGGACCTCGAGCACGTTGCGGCGGAACTCGGGGAACTCGTCGAGGAAGAGGACACCCCGGTGCGCGAGGGACATCTCTCCAGGGCGACCGAGTGGCCCACCGCCGACGAGCCCGGCATCCGAGACGGTGTGATGCGGCGTGCGAAAGGGCCGCTCCGTCAGCAGGGGTCGATTGCCGGCGACCAGGCCGCTCACCGAGTAGATCTTGGTGACCTCGAGCGCTTCGTCGAAGGACATGAATGGGAGGAGCCCGGGGAGTCTGCGGGCGAGCATGGTCTTGCCGCTGCCAGGAGGGCCGCAGAGGAGGGCGTTGTGGCCTCCGGCCGCGGCGAGCTCGAGAGCGACCTTGATGTCCCCCTGGCCACGAACATCGGACATGTCGAGCTCGACGGGCGGCCGCTTCTCCTGGGCGAGCTCCCGCCGGTAAGGAGTGATCGACGGGTTGCCCATGACATGCGCGACGGCCTCGCCGAGTGTGGAGACGGGATAGACCTGAATGCGATCGACCAGCGCAGCCTCGGCGGCGTTGGCAGAGGGGACGAGCACTCCCTCGAAGCCGTGGTCACGGGCGGCGATGGTCAGCGGCAGGACGCCTCGGATGGGCTTCACGAGCCCATCGAGCGAGAGCTCGCCGCCCATGACCCACGAGCGGAGCGACTGGTCCTTCAGAACGCCTCCGGCTTCGAGCGCGGCGAGGGCGATGGGAAGCTCGAAGGCGGCGCCCTCCTTGCGAAAAT
>CAZDSB010000419.1:0-10987 GCA_964507515.1 uncultured Myxococcaceae bacterium | reverse complement strand
AGTGCGCGATGAGGAGCTTCTCGGTCCCGACCGCGGCGACGCCGCTCTCCACCTCGTCCCAGGTGGACATGCCGGTGGAGATGATCAGCGGGCGGTTGGTCTCCTTCATCTTCCGGAGCAGCCCGTGATCGGTCAGCGAGGCCGACGCCGCCTTGTACGCAGGCGGATCGAACTGCTCCATGAAATCCACCGCCTCCTCGTCCCAGCAGCTGGCGAACCAGAGGATGCCGCGGTCACGGCAATGCCGGTCGATCGCCGCGTACTCCTCCGCGCCGAACTCCAGCTTGTGCCGGTAGTCGATGTAGGTCATCGGACCGCAGGGGGTCTCGCGCATGACGTTCCACTGATCCCGGGGAACGCAGATCTCCGGCGTGCGCTTCTGGAACTTCACCGCGTCCGCGCCGGCCAGCACCGCACCATCGATGAGGCGGCGAGCGAGGTCGAGCGATCCGTTGTGGTTGATGCCGATCTCCGCGACGATGAAGACGGGATGGCCATCCCCGACGAACTGGTCTCCGATGCGGACCGTGGCCTGGTTCATGAACGGCGACTCCTTCTGGGCATGGGTGCTGCCGCTCGGTGGCCCAGGATCCACTCGGCGAAGTCTCGAAACGCTCCGTGTCCGCCCGGCGCGGAGCACACGTGAATAACGACCCCCAGGACGCTCGGCAAGGCGTCTGCCGGGGCGGCGGTCAGGCCGTGGCTCGTCAGGACGCTGAGGACCTCGAGGTCATTCACGTCGTCCCCGATGAAGCCCACCTCGTCCAGGGTCAACCCCCGCTCCGCGCACAGCGCCTGCACGGCGCCCAGCTTGTCCTTCACTCCCAGCAGCACGTGCGGGAGCCCCAGCTTCTCGGCCCGGCGGACGACCGAGGGTGACCGCTCGCCGGTCACGATTCCGGTCTCCACCCCTGCGTTCCGCAGGCGCTCCACGCCCATCCCGTCCCGGATGCTGAAGCGCTTCAGCTCCTCGCCGCGCTCCGAGTAGTACACCCCCGTATCGGTGAGGACGCCGTCGCTGTCCGTGAGCACCAGGCGCAACCGTGCCGCCCGGCGGTGAAGCTCCGCGGGTGACAGGGCCTCCGGACGGACCCGCGACCGCCGGGCCGCGGGACTCCTCCTGGGCAGCGCGCGCGACCGGCTCACCATGCGGTGAAGCCTCCGTCCACCACCAGCGCGGTGCCCGTCATGTACCGGGACGCATCGCTGGCGAGGAACACCACTGCGCCGCGGTAGTCGTCGGGGCGGGCCATCCGGCCGAGCGGCGTCCGGCGGGAGTACGCCTCGATGAACCACGCGTCCTGCCCGGCCTCGACGCCGCCCGGGCACAGCGCGTTCACCCGCACGCCCGCCGCGCCCCAGTAGGCCGCGAGGAACCGGGTGAAGGCCAGGACCGCGCCCTTGGTCGTCGGATACGCCGCCGTCTTCCAGAACGCCTGGGTCCCGTCCGGCTTCCGGTAGAGGGACTGGTCCGGGGCCACCAGGCCGTAGGTCGATGAGACGTTGATGATGCTCCCCTGCCCCGCCCGGGCCATCTCGCTGCCCAGCACCTGGGCGCAGAGGAAGGTGCCGGTGACGTTGACCTCGAGCGACTGCCGGAACAGCGCGACCGGGTAGGCCTCGAACCGCGACTGCTCGGCCGCCTTTGCCGGGTCCTCGAACTTGTCGTTGATCGCCGCGTTGTTCACCAGCACGTCGATGCGGCCGGCCGCGGCGAGCACCCGGTCGCGGAGCGCCTTCACCGAGGCCTCGGAGGTGATGTCCGCGCCGAGGCCGAGCGCACCCTGGCCGTACTCGGGCGCGACACGCCCGCAGGCCGCCCCATCGACGTCGGTGAGGACCACCCGCGCGCCGGCATCGGCCAGGGCACGGCAGTGCTCGCGGCCGAGCAGGCCGAGGGCGCCGGTCACCACCGCCACCTTGCCCTCCAGCGGGCGCTCGGAGGACCTCGTGTCTGTCGTTCCCATCGCGGTCACGATGTCATCGCCGGCCCGCCGGCGTGCAAGCCCGCGAAGACACAAGGGTCTCTCGCCAGGCCGGTCCGGAGCAGGTACCTCTACCACGGATCCGGCCAAACGCTCAGAGGGGCGCCCGCCGGGCCCCACGCAAGGCCCGATCGCGCGACTGGCCCAGGAGGAGGAGGGTCCAGCCCACGGCGATCCAGACCAGCTCCTTGAACCGCTTGAGCAGGACGAAGGCCGCCGCGCGGTTCACCGCGTCGGGGACGGCCGCGTTCCTGAGGAAGGCCATGTACCCCGCGTCCTGGACGCCGAGGCCCGCGGGGATGAAGAAGGCAGCGCTCCGGGCGAACGAGACCACCGGCTCGAAGGCGAGGACCGTCGCGAACGACAGGTCCACGTCGAGGAGGCGAAGGAGGACCCACGTCTCGCCCGCCTCGGCGAACCACCCGAGGAGGATCCACGCGAAGGCGACGACGAGGCCACGGACGTGGGACTGCAGGACGGCGCGCACGTGCTGGTCGGTGTCCATGAACGCGACCTCGCGCGCGATCATCCAGCGCTGCACGCGCACCAGCGGAACCCGGCGGAGCAGGCGCCAGAGCCGCTCGGCGACGCGGCCGGAGAGGAGCACCGAGATCATCCCTGCCGCGACCAGAGACGAGAGCATGCCGAGGAGGAACAGCGCCGCCCGGAGCTTCGAGCCTTCCGGAAGCGCGCTCCCCGCGACGACTGCCGCGGTCAGGAGGTAGACCCCCTGCGTTCCGATCTGCAGGGCCTTCTTCACCGCGAGGCTCGCCGAGCCCTCGGGGACGGCGACGCCGAACTGCCGGGAGAGGAACCAGACCTTGAGGCCCTCGGCGAGGATGGGACCGCCGGGAAAGCTCAGCTGCACCGCCTCGGTGGAGAGCCGGAGCCGGAGGAGCCGCCAGGTCGCCACCCGTGCCTCGAGGCCACGGAGGATGGCCGCCCATCCTGCGGTGTCCACGGTCACCGCCACCCCGTACGGCACAACCGCCAGCAGCACGAGCGGCCCCACGTCCGCGAGCAGATGGGCCACGTTGCGAAGGTCCGCCACCCACAGCACGCGAACGAAGAGGGCCGCCGAGAAGACCACGACCAGGACACGCAGCAGGCGCCTGCCCGGGCCAGGCTTCGGAGGCGCCAGCGCGGGGTCGATCGCCGGCAGCACGCCGCCCCCCTGCCCGGGGTCGACGCCGGTCCGTGGCGGAGGACCTTCGTCGAGGCTCACGCCGCCCACCGGGTCACGCGAGACAGCAGGCCCGGCGAATCCACCTGCCGGGCGAAGAGCTCGAATGGCTCGCGGGGAATGCCCCGGTGCTCCAGCGCCGACAGCGACGCGTCGATCGGCGCATCGGTGCGGAGCGTGGCCAGGGTCCGGTAGAGGAGCGCGTCCTTCCGCTGCTCCGCCAGCGTGCGCGCCAGCGTGTCGCGCGAGCGCACCGAGTCGGGCCAGGCCCGCGGGTCGGCGGGAATCTTCTCGAGGTGGACGAACGCGGCCAGTACCGCCGCGGCGCCCTTCTCGCCGAAGCCAGGGAGCCCGGGGATGCCGTCGGCCGTGTCGCCCACCAGCGCGAGCCAGTCGGGGATGCTCTCCGGGCCGATGCCCCGCAGCGCGCGGAGGGCCGGCTCGTCGATGAGCTTCCCGCGCATCCGGTCCACCTGGACCACCCGGGCCCCCCGCAGACACTGGCCGAGGTCCTTGTCCGGGGTGAGGATTCGCACCTGCTCCACCTCGGACGCGAACCGCGCCGCCCCGGTCGCCAGCGCGTCGTCGGCCTCGAACTCGCGCATGGACCAGACCGTGATGCCGAGCGCCCGCGTCGCTAGCTCGGCGATGTCGAACTGGGCGAGCAGCTCCTCGGGCACGCCCTCCTCCGTCTTGTATCCGTCGAAGAGCTCGTTGCGGAAGGAACGGATGGGATTGTCGAACGCCACCGCCAGGTGCGTGGGCTTCTCCGAAGGGTCCGAGAGCAGCGAGAGCAGCGACGAGACGAGCTGCACCGTCGCCTTGAGCGGCGTCCCGTCGGGCGCTCGATGGTCAGGCCGACGCGAGAAGTGCGCCCGGAACAGCTCGTAGGTGCCGTCGACGAGGTGGAGCCGCATCGTGCCCCGACAGTACCCCTCCCGAGGGCAATCGACATGGCCGACGATCGCGCCGAGAACGCCCCGCGCAAAGAAGTGTGAGGCCACGGCGATCCCCGGACACGTCGAGTACACCGATGCCCCATGGGAGCGCGGAAGGTGCATGGACCCGACGAGACGGAATCGCTCGAGATGGCCGACTTCTTCGGGATGGAGCGCGCCGACACGCGGATCGAGGGCGGACGCCCCATCCGGACGTTCTGGAGTGAGCAGGGGCGCCGCTTCGAGCTCGACGACCGGCTCCACCGCTGGCGCGAGGTGCCGGGCATCGGACCACGCCCGGGGCCGTCGGACGGCTGGAACCCGCTGGCCGGCTGAGACGCCTCAGCTCTGGACGGCTCGCAGCGGCTGACGGAGCAGCGGCTCGAGCACCATGAGCTGCGCGTCACGCGCCGGCTCCCCGGGGGCGGGGCTGCGCCGGACGTACGTGCCGTCCGGGAGCAGGTCCCGGGCACGGCTGTTGTCGGCCAGTGACGGCTGGATGACCTCGCGGTGCACGCGGGCGCACAGCGCGCGGTCCTCCACCGGGAACATCAGCTCCACCCGCCGGTAGAGGTTGCGGGGCATCCAGTCCGCCGAGGCGAGGAAGAGCTCCTCCTCGTCGTCCGAGCCGAAGACGAACACCCGGCAGTGCTCGAGGAAGCGACCGACGATGCTGAACACGCGAATGTTGTCCGAGACGCCGGGGAGCCCCGGCCGCAGGCAGCAGATGCCGCGCACGCAGAGGTCCACGCCCACTCCGGCCTGGCTGGCCGCGTACAGCGCGTCGATGACCGACAGGTCCACCAGCGCGTTCATCTTCGCGTAGATGCGCGCGGGCTTTCCGGCGCGAGCCCGCTCGGTCTGCTCGGTGATCTTCCGCAGCACCGTCTCTGCCAGGGTCACCGGCGCCACCGCGAGCTTCCGGTAGTGGGCGACCTTCGCGAAGCCGGAGAGCGCGTTGAACACCTCGGACACGTCCTCGCCGAGGATCTGATCCGCGCTGAAGAGCCCGAGGTCGGTGTAGAGCCTCGAGGTGCTGACGTTGTAGTTGCCGGTCGAGAGGTGGACGTAGCGGCGGATCTGGCCGTCCTCCTGTCGCACGACCAGGATGACCTTGCCGTGCGTCTTGAGCCCCACCGACCCGTAGAAGACATGGACTCCGGCGCGCTCCAGCTGCCTGGCCCAGACGATGTTGTTCTGCTCGTCGAAGCGCGCCTTCAGCTCGATGGCCACCGCGACCTGCTTCCCGTTCTCGGCGGCGGCGATGAGCGCCTTCACGATCTCCGAGTTCGAGCCGGTCCGGTACAGCGTCATCTTGATCGCCAGCACCGTCGGGTCCTCGGCCGCGCGGCGAAGGAAGTGGAGCACCGGCTGGAAGGAGTCGTACGGGTGGTGGAGCAGGATGTCCCCCTGCCGCACCACCTCGAAAGGGTCCGGCGCCTCGGCCAGCGCGTGGTTGAGGTTCTGGACGAAGGGGATGTCGTGCAGGTCGGCGCGGGGCATCGTCGCCACCGACATCAGCGCCGAGGCGCCGAGGACGCCGCGCTCCTCGTAGAGGTCGTCTTCCTCGATCTCCAGCTTGGAGAGGAGGAATTCGCGGATGCGCTGCGGTGTGTCCGGATGCACCTCGAGCCGCACCACGGCGCCGAACTTCCGCCGGCGGATCTCCCGGTCGATGGTGACCAGGAGGTCGTGCGCCTCCTCCTCCATGATCTCGATGTCCATGTCCCGGGTGATCCGGAACGGGTAGACACCGAGGATCTGCATCCCGGGGAAGAGCTGGTCCAGGTTGGCGGAGATGAGCGCCTCCAGCGGGAGGAACTCGCCGGGTCGCACGTCGTCAGGGGTCTCGCTGAGCCGCTCCAGCGGAACGAACCGCGGCAGGATCTCCGGGACCTTCACCCGCGCGAACCGCCGTTCACCGCTCTCGGGGTCGGCCGCCTCCACCGCCAGCGACAGCGAGAGGTTGGAGATGAAAGGGAACGGATGCCCTGGGTCCACCGCCAGCGGGGTGAGCACGGGGAAGACCGATTCACGGAAATACGCCTTGGCACGCTCCTGCGCCGACTTGCCCAGCGACTTCCAGTCCCGGATCCGGATGCCGTGCTCGGCCAGACCCGGGAGGAGACCGCGCTCGAGCAGGTCGGTCGCGTCCTTCAGGAGCTTGCGAACCACCTCGCGGATGCGAGCCAGCTGCTGGCGGGGCGTGAGGCCGTCGGGGCTGCGCTCGGCCTCGGCCTGCTCGAGCTGCTCGTGCAGGCCCGAGACCCGGATCATGAAGAACTCGTCCAGGTTGGAGAAGGTGATGGCGAGGAACTTCAGTCGCTCGAGGAGCGGCCAGTGGGGATCCGCCGCCTCCTCCAGGACGCGCTCGTTGAAGGCGAGCCAGGAAAGCTCCCGGTTGAAGTAGAGGGAGGGTTCCTTCGGGATCGGGTGGATGCCCGCTGGCCTGAATTCGGGATGGGTCATGCGCTCCCTGGTCTTTTCACTCCGTTCTCTGCCGGGCAACCGTGACAATCGCGCGGCGCCGCGCTTCCAGTAAGCTCGAAATTCGTCACATGCGGGGGGTCCTGCTCATCTTCTGCATCACGGGGTGCGCGCACGAGGCGCGGACGCCTCCGCTCGCCGGATGGAAGGAGCTCCGGAGCGAGCACTTCCGGCTGAAGACGGATCTTCCGCCTCCGGCTGCGCGGACCACGCTCGGACGTCTGGAGACGCTCCGGACCGCGCTCCAGTCCGCGTGGATGGTCCCGGGGGACACGCCCGACACCGCCGACGTCGTCGTGCTGGGCGACACCACCGAGCTCTTGACCTTCACCGACTGGCTCGGGCTCACCAGCGTGAGCGGGGCGCGGCCGCAGATCGTTACCGCGGCGGGCAACCCATCGGCGTTCGAGGACGAGCTCCCCTTCACCACCGTGCTGGCGCACGAGATGACGCACGTGCTCGCGCGCTGGCGAATGCCCTCGGCCGCTCCGTGGTTCGAGGAAGGGATGGCGGGGCTCTTCGGAACGGTGCAGATCCACGACGGACGTCTGGCGAGATTCGGCGAGCTCGGCGTCCGTGCTCCCTTCCGCTCCAGCGGGAGGTTCTTCGTGGGTTCCGTTCCGTCGGACATGAGCGGCACGTCGGTCCCGTCCTCACCGCCCGCGGACAGGTTCGGCCCCGAATCAGGGAACGACGAGGTCCTCGGTGTCGACGAGCTCGATCGCCTCGGCTGGCAGTTCTCGACCCCCGAGTCCGGCGGGGTCGCCTACCGCTCGGCGCGGCTGTGGGTCCAGGCGCTGCGCAACCGGGCGGCGGACCGCGCCCGGAACCTCGAGCGAGCGCTCGGCGCAGGCGGCGCGTGGACCTCGGCCTGGGCCGAAGCACGGCGCGGTCTCGACGTGGCGGCGCTGCAGAAGCTGGTCCGGACATGGGCGACGTACGAGGTCCTGCCGGCGGAGGAGCATTCCTTCTCGCCGCCGGACGTCCACTCGACCGAGCGAGCCATGCAACCGTGGGAGGCCCGTTGCGTCCGCGCGGACCTGTGGCTGCTCGGAGGCGCGACCGGGCAGTGGGCCGACCGCGTGGCGCGAGCCCGGGCAGAGCTGGAGGCCGCCGCGAAGGAGGTGCCCGGAGAGGCGATGCCGCGGGTCGCGCTCGCCCGTCTCGAGCCCGACCCTGATGCACGTCTTGCGCTGGCCGACGCCACGGCGCGGGCGTACCCGGACAGCCCGGAGGCGGCGGTGTTCCTGGCCGCAACGCTTCGCGACGATCCCGGCGAACGTCCGGGGCGTGCCGAGGCGACTGCCCGGGCACTGGCGCTCGCGCCGGATGATCCGGACGCGCTCTCGGCGGCCGCGGTCGAGGAGGCCAGGACCGGTCAAGTGGCCGCTGCCCTCCAAAGCATCGCCCGCGCAGTGAATCTGGCACCCTGGAGTCCCGTGGTGCTCCGCGTGCAGGCGAATCTCCTCGCCGCGGCCGGCCGATGTGACGAGGCGCTCGATTCGGCCCGCCGAGCGGAGAACGTCCTTCCGCACCGCGCCCCGGCCGCGCTCGTCGCGGCGGTGCACCGTGATCTGGATCTGATCGGCAGGAGCTGCTCGCGTGCGCCGGCGCACTGACCGTCCTGGACGGTTGCGCGCGCTGATGCTCGTGGGCGTGTTGCTCGTCGGGTGCGCGCACACGAGGGTCGTTCCGCCTCCGACCACCGGCTGGCGCGAGCTGCGGTCCCGGCACTTCCGGCTCCGGACGGATCTTCCAGAAGGTTCCGCGCGAACGACGCTGCAGAAGCTCGAGTCCGTGCGCTGGTGGCTCCAGTCTGCGTGGGCGACGGGTGGTGATTCGCCGGGCACGACGCAGGCGATCATCCTGGCCAGCCCGGCGGAGCTGCGCACGTTCAACGAGATGGTCGGAGCCGCCACGACCTCGAGGGAGGGGCCACTGCTGGTGACCGCCGGGTTCGAGGGACTGCTGGGCGACCGCTCTCCGGCGCTCTCCATCCTCGCCCACGAGGTCGCCCACGAGCTCATCCGGCGCCGGATGCCCGGGGCCCCGCGCTGGTACCAGGAGGGGCTCGCCGGGTACCTCGGCGGGGTCGAGGCGCTCGACGACCGGACCGTGCGCTTCATCGGCAGGACCTACGTCCCGAGCCTCTACTCCGGGACGCTCGAGGACGACCCTGCGGCGCTCTCTCTCGATGCGACCGTGGGCCGCCACTGGGAGACCGCGACCGACCAGCAGGTCAACGCGCTCTACTACTGGGGTGGAGCGTGGGTCGCGGTGCTCCGGGCCGAGGAACCCGCGCGCATGCGAGCCCTCGACACCGCACTCGCGGCCGGAACGTCGTGGCAGCGTGCGTGGACTGATCTCCGGAGCCAGCTCGACATGCCGTACCTGCAGGAGAAGCTGTGGCGATACACCCACACGGGTGGCTGGCCGCGCGAGGTTCACGAGATCACTCCGCTGGACCCGGCCGCCCTCCAGCCTCTGAGCGAGCGGGAGATGGCGTCCTGGGAGGTCCACCTCTGCCTCGCGGATCTGTGGGCGATGGCCGCTCGCCTGAAGGGAGGCTCGGGCCTGGCGCGAAACGCGCGGACCGAGCTGGAGGCCGCCGCGAAGGAGGCGCCCGGCGAGGTCGTCCCGCAAGTGAGGCTGGCGGCCCTCGAGCGTGACCCCGTCCGGCGCCGCGCGCGCGCCGACGAGCTCGTCGCACGCTTTCCGAAGAGCCCCGATGCACTCGTCTTCCGGGCCAGCGTGCTCCGCGACGAGGGCGGGCCGGCCGAGGAGCGCCGCGCCGCCGCGCTCGCCGCCATTGCAGCCGCACCGGACAGCGTCGATGCACTCACCGCTCACGCGATCGAGGAATTGCGAGCCGGGAATGCCGAGAGCGGCCTGGTGACGATCTCGCACGCGGTGGAGCTCGAGCCCTGGAACTCCTCGGTCTTCGTCTTCCGCGCACTCATCCTGGGTGCCGTCGGCCGCTGTGACGAGGCAGCGCTCGATGCGCAACGGGCGATCGACGTGCTGCCCGACGATCCGGTGTACGGAGACCTGCGCGCCCTGATCGAGGAGCGAGACCGGATCATGAAGGAGTGCCAGCGGACGGCACGCCCCTGAGCGCTCACCGCCCCCGGGGGCGCGTCCACAGCAGCCGTCTCCGGACGCGCCCGACGTCCGCTAGCGTCCGGGGTCGCTTGCGCCCGTTCCTTCTCGCCGCGCTGCTCATCGTCGGATGCGCGCACGACCCGCGCCCACCGCCGGTCCAGGGGTGGCGCGAGCTCCGCTCCACGCACTTCCGCCTGCGGACCGACCTCCCGGAGCGCGACGCGCGCACCACGCTGGAGAAGCTGGAGCTGCTGCGCTGGTGGCTCCAGTCTGCCTGGTCCACTGGAGGCGACTCACCGGGTACGAGCAACGCCATCGTGCTCGATCAGCCCGCCGAGCTCCGCACCTTCACCGGGATGCCGGGCATCGCCACCACCGCGCGCGACGGTCCCCTGCTCGTGACCGCGGGCACCGAGACCCTGTTCGGGGATCGCTCCCCCTTCGTCCACGTGCTCGCCCACGAGGTCGCGCACGAGCTCATCCGGCGCCGGATGCCCGGAGCGCCTCGCTGGTTCCACGAGGGGCTCGCCGGGTACCTCCAGACGGTGGTCGCGCTGGATGACCACCGGGTGCGCTTCGGCTTGGCGGCGTCGGATGCATCCGACGGACAGGGCTCGCTCACCAGCCCCGCGCTGCAAGTTCCGCGCAACCTCCTCTCGCTGGACGAGTCCGCCTCCCGGAGCTGGGAGACGGCGTCCGAGGACGCGCTGAGCGACCTCTACCTCTCGGCCCGACTGTGGGTGTCGCTCCTGCGGACCGAGGAGCCGGTGCGGATGCGCGCGCTCGAGGTCGCCCTGGCGTCTGGAACCCCGTGGCGACGCGCCTGGGCCGAGCTGCGGCGCGACCTCGACGTCGGCCCCCTTCACGAGAAGCTGTGGCGCCTCGTGCAGTCCCGTGGATGGACGACCGAGCTTCGGGTGTTCGTGCCCCTTCCTCCCGACATCGGTCGCGCCCGGAGCGAGCGACTCCTCGCTCCATGGGAGGTCCACCTCACCCTGGCGGACCTCTGGGCGATGGCGGGGCGGATCCGCGGCGGCGAGTCGTTCAGCAGCCAGATGCGCGCGGAGATCGAGGCGGCAGCGGCCGCGGCACCCGACGAGCCGGTCGCCCTCGTTCGCCTGGGCGAGCTGGAGCGCGACCCGGATCTTCGCCGCAGCCGAGCGGAGGCGCTGCTGCAGCGCTTCCCCGGGAGCGCCGAGGCACGGGTGTTTCTCGCGCGTGTGCTGCGGGACGACGGGGGTCCGGTCGATGGGCGCAGGGAAGCCGCGCTCGCCGCGGTGACCGCCGCCCCC
>CAZDSB010000418.1:0-4062 GCA_964507515.1 uncultured Myxococcaceae bacterium | reverse complement strand
AGCGCGAAGTGGATCTGCTTGCCCTTCACCTCGGCGCGGAAGCCCACGCCGCGGATGTCGAGCTTGCGCTCCCAGCCGCTCGCGACGCCCTTGGCGGCGTTGGCCAGGAGGCTCCGGGCCAGGCCGTGGAGCGCCCGCGCCTGGCGGGTGTCGTCCGGACGCTGGACGTGGATCTGCCCGTCCTTGACGTCGGCGGTGATCCGCTCCGGCAGCGAGACCTTCATCTTGCCCTTGGGACCCTCGAAGGCCACCGCCCCGCTCGCCACCGAGGCCTTGACCTTGGGCTCCAGCTTGATCGCCAGCTTTCCGATTCGGCTCATGTCAGTACACCGTGCAGATCAGCTCGCCGCCGAGGTTCATCTTCCGGGCGTCGGCATCGCTGAGGATGCCCTGGCTGGTGGAGAGGATGCTGATGCCCAGGCCGCCGAGGACCGGGCGGATCTCCCGGACCGGGACGTAGCGGCGCAGCCCCGGCTTGCTGACACGCCGGATACCGGTGATGACCGGGCTCTTGTCCGGGCCGTACTTGAGCTGCAGGGTGATCTCGCCCTGCGGCTTCACCTCGTGCTCGGTGTAGTCCGCGATGTAGCCCTGCTCCTTGAGCACGCGGGCGATCTGAACCTTCATCTTGCTGGTGGGAATGACCACCTTGTCGTGGCGCGCCCGCGAGGCGTTGCGGATGCGGGTCAGCATGTCGCCGACCGGATCGTTCACTGGCATGTCCTGACTTCCTCTCGCTCGTCCTTCGTCCGGCTGCTCCCTTGCTGGAGAGCGCTGCCGGGCTCGTCGTTGTCGCCCGCGGCCGCCTGGCCGTCTCGTCACGGGGGTCCGTGCCGCGGACGTGCTGCTGCCCTGCTGCCCTTCTAGCTCTACCAGGAGCTCTTGATGAGTCCCGTCACCTCGCCCTGCAGCGCGCGCTTTCGCAGGCAGATCCGGCACATCTGGAACTTGCGCAGAAACGCGCGAGGGCGCCCGCAGAGCGGGCACCGGTTGTACTTGCGCACCGCGAACTTCGGCTTGCGCTTCGCCTGGGCAATCTTCGAAAGCTTGGCCATTCGTCTCGTTCTCTCTACTGGCGGAACGGCAGGCCGAAGTGGCGCAGCAGCGCCAGCCCCTGCTCGTCGTTCCGGGCGGTGGTGACGAAGCTGATGTTCAGCCCCTTCACCTTCTCGATCTGGTCGTAGTTGATCTCCGGGAAGATGATCTGCTCCCGCACCCCGAGGGTGTAGTTGCCCTTCCCGTCGAACGCCTTGCTGGAGACGCCCTTGAAGTCGCGGACCCGGGGGAGCGCGACGTTGATCAGGCGATCCATGAACTCGTACATCCGGTCGTTGCGCAGCGTGACCGCCGCGCCGATGGCCTGCCCCTGTCGCAGCTTGAAGTTGGCGATGCTCTTCCGCGCCCGGGTGACCACCGGCCTCTGACCCGTGATGGCCCCGAGCTGGTCCACCGCGGACTCGAGGATCTTGTTGTTCGCCAGGGCCTCGCCGAGGCCCATGTTGATGACGATCTTGTCCAGGCGGGGGACCTGGTTCGGGTTCTTGAACCCGAACTCCTTCATCAGCGAGGGGACCCCCTCCTTGCGGTAGCGGATCTTCAGGCGGGCGGGCTTCGCCTCCAGCCCCTCCTCGATGTTGGCGGAGAAGCCGGCCTTCTTGACCTCGTCCTTGCTCTTCCGCTTCGCCTTCTTCTCGGCCTTCGCCTTGTCTGCCTTCTCGTCAGCCATCTCGCTTCGTCCTCGCTCTCGCTTCGACGGGGCGTCTCGTGCCTCCTCCGCCGTCGATCTCGAGCCTCAGAGTCTCTAGTCGATGTTCGCGTCGCACTTCTTGCAGAAGCGAACCTTCTTGTCCCCGTTCACCCGGATGCCCACGCGGGTGGGCGCGTCGCACTTCTTGCAAACCACCTGCACCGCCCCGAGCGCGATGCTGCCCGGCCGCTCGAGGATGCCGCCCTCGGGGTTCGCCCGGTCGCGACCCTTGCGGATGTGCCGCTTGACGGTGCGCAGCCCCTCGACGCGGACGCGGAGCGCGTCACGGTCGATGGCGAGGAGCTTCCCCCGCTTGCTGGCCTTGTCCTTGTTGGACCTCTCGGCGCCCGCCACCACCTCGACCAGGTCGCCAACTTTGAGTCTCTGCATGACCTTTTCTCGTGTCGCCTTCCCGCCCTAGAGCACTTCCGGAGCGAGGGAGATGATCTTCATGAACTTCCGGGCACGGAGCTCGCGGGCCACCGGGCCGAAGATGCGGGTCCCGATGGGCTCGAGGTCCTTGTTGATCAGGACCGCCGAGTTCCCGTCGAACTTGATGAAGCTGCCGTCCGGCCGCCCCACCTCGCGCTTGGTGCGGACGATGACCGCCTTGGCCACGTCGCCCTTCTTCACCTTGCTGTTCGGGAGCGCCTCGCGCACCGAGACCACGATGATGTCCCCGATGCTGGCGTACTTCCGCTTCGAGCCGCCCAGCACCTTGATGCAGAACACCTTCTTGGCGCCGGAGTTGTCGGCGACGTCCAGCACGCTCGTCATCTGGATCATGGTCGACCTCGGTCCTTACTCGCGCGTCCCGCGCTCGAGCACCTCGACCACCCGCCAGCGCTTGTCCTTGCTGGTGGGCCGGGTCTCGGCGATGCGCACCCGGTCACCCTCGTGGAGGGTCGGGTTCTTCGGGTAGTCGTGGTCCTCCGCGTGCGCCTTGTACTTCTCGCGCAGCGTCAGGATCTTCCCGTACTTCCGGTGTGCCGCGCGGCGCCGCACGGTCACCACCACCGTCTTCTGCATCTTGTTGCTGGTGACGATGCCGGTGCGGGTCTTGGGGCGCCCGCGGTGGCTGCCGCCCTCGGTCGCGCCGTTCTGTTCCGTGGTCTCGGCCATGTTCGTTCCTCGCCTCAGGCCTTCGCCGCGGCGGCCTTCTCCTTCTGGGTGATGACGGTGAGGATCCGCGCCAGGTCCCGGCGGCTCTCGGCCCGCTTCGCAGGGGACTCCAGCGCGCCGGTCCGAAGCTTCAGCCGGTCCTTGAACAGCGACGCGCGCAGCTCGGTCGCGCGCCGGTTCAGATCCTCGAGGGTCAGCTCGTGCAATTCCTTGGCGGTGGCCATGACTCGTTTTCCTTACAGCGACAGATCCGAGCGGTGAACGATGCGCGTGAGCACAGGAAGCTTGGCCTGGGCGAGCTTCAGCGCCTCGTGCGCCAGCTGCTCGTCCATCCCGCCCATCTCGTAGAGGATGCGGCCCGGCTTCACGACGGCGACGTAGTACTCCACGCCGCCCTTGCCGGTTCCCATCCGGGTCTCGGCGGGCTTCTTGGTGATGGGCTTGTCCGGGAAGATGCGGATCCAGATCTTGCCGCCGCGCTTCACGTGGCGGGTCATCGCGATACGGGCCGCCTCGATCTGCCGCGAGGTGATCCATCCGGGCTGGGTGGTCATCAGCCCGAACTCCCCGTAGGTCAGGTTCGAGCCGCGGTATGCCTTCCCCGGCATCCGGCCCTTCTGCATCTTGCGGTACTTGGTGCGCGCAGGCTGAAGCATCGAAGTTCTCTCTTACCGTCCGGCCACCGGCATGCCGGCACCGCCGCCCTTGGTGGGAAGCACCTCGCCGCGGCACACCCACACCTTGCAGCCGATCTTCCCGTAGGTGGTCTTCGCCTCGGCGAACCCGTAGTCGATGTCCGCGCGGAGGGTGTGCAGGGGCACCCGGCCCTCGCGGTACCACTCGTAACGCGCCATCTCGCTTCCGCCGAGCCGGCCGGAGCAGGCCACGCGGATGCCCTTGGCGCCGAACTTCATCGCGGTCTGAATGGCCTTCTTCATCGCCCGGCGGAACGCGATGCGCCGCTCGAGCTGGGTGGCGATGTTCTCCGCGACCAGCTGGGCGTCGGTCTCGGCCTTCCGGACCTCGACGATGTTGAGGAAGACCTCGTTCTTGGTGAACTTCTGGAGGTCCTTCTTCACCGTCTCGATGCCCGCGCCGCGCTTGCCGATGACGATGCCAGGCCTCGCGGTGTGGACGTTGACCTTCACCTTGTTCGCCGCGCGCTCGATCTCCACCTTGGAGACGCCGGCGTG
>CAZDSB010000417.1:0-7935 GCA_964507515.1 uncultured Myxococcaceae bacterium | reverse complement strand
TGGTCGAGCACGTGGTTCAGATCCTCCTCGAGGCTCTGCACCGTCTCGAAGAGCAGCTTCAGCCCGTGGAACGACAGGAAGTCCGGCAGCACCGGGACGAAGAGGTCCTGCGCCGCCATGAGGGCATTCAGGTTGAGGAGGCCGAACGAGGGCGGCGCGTCGAAGACGATGACGTCGTAGCGGTCCTCGATCTCCTCGACCGCCTTGCGCAGCTTGAACTCGCGGCCGGCCATCGGCATCAGCGCCAGATCCACCGTGCTCATCCCCAGGTTGCTGGGGACGAAGTCCAGGTTAGGCAGCGGCGTGTGCTGGATCGCCTCGGACAGCGGCGCCTTGCGCACCAGCACGTGGAGCAAGGTCTTCTCGAAGTCCTCGCCCTCGTAGCCCAGGCACTTGGTGGCGTGGCCCTGGCTGTCCAGGTCCACCAGCAGCACCGTGTAGCCGAGCTCCGCCAGCCGGTACGAGTAGGAGGTGGAGAGCGAGGTCTTCCCGGTGCCGCCCTTGAAGTTGAGGAACAGCTGCTTCCGGTGGCCGATCGGCCGCGGATGGATCCGGAGCGCCTTGCGCAGCGCCCACAGGTCCTGGGCCGAGTAGCTGTCCTGCGCCAGCGCGGACCGGAGCGACTTCGGCGAGATGCCGAGCAGCTCCGCGGTCGTCTTCGGTGTGTAGATGGGGAGATCCATCTCGTCAGTCCTCGTGCTCGTCAGGCGACGAACAGCTTCGCCCCGCGCCGGACCACCTGCCCGCGCGCCGTGAGAAGTGCTGCGGCCTCGATCACCCGCTCGTCGGTCACGCCCAGCTGCGTGGCGAGATCCACCACCGTGCGGCCCCGCATCGAGGTGCGGAGCTCGGAGGTGATCTGCTGACAGAGCGCCTCGTCGGAATGAACCTCGTGCTCGACCGCCGGTGTCAGCCCGAGCTCGACGGCAGCCAGGGCAGCAGCTTCCCGGGGGTCGACGTCCTCGACCTCCGCCACCGCCAGCTCGGGCTCCATCACCGGGGACCGGAGAGCGAGCTCGGGCACGGACGCGGCCCGGCCCGCCGGGACGAGCGGCCGGGCCCGCTGGGCTAGCGGCACCGGGGCCACCTTCGCCAGCCGGCGCACCTCTCGCCGGCGCTCCTCGTCGGACAGGGTCGCGATCGGGCTCACGTCGAACCCCAGGATGCCGGAGAGGCTGCGCGCGGCGGCCCGGCGAACGCCGAGGTCCGGATCCTCCAGCGCGCCGAGCAGGCGCGACCGGGCCTGATCGCCCCCCGCCGCCCCCGCGGCGAGAACCGCCAGCCGGCGAACCTCCGGATCCGGATCGCGCGACACCTGCCGCTCGAGCTCGAGCATCCGCTCCGGGCCGAGCGAGACCGCGAGCAGCGCCGTGCGGCGGCGGACCGAGGCGTCCGGATCGTGCGCCGCGCGCGACAGGTGCGCCGGAGCGGCATCCGGGTCGAGATGGGTGATGGCCCGCAGCGCCGCGATGCGGACAATGGGCTCCGGCGCCCCGAGCAGCGGCTCGACCACCGCGGATCCCTCGCGGCTGGCGAGTGCGCGGAACGCCTCCAGGAGCGCCACGAGGACCGCCTCGTTCCGCTCGGCATGGAGCGCGACCGCTATCGCCGGCGCGGCAGTGCGATCGCCGAGCGTGCGCAGGCGCTCGGCAGCGCGAGAGCGTGCGGCCGGGTCGGGGCTGGACAGCTCGCGGATCGAGAAGCCGAAGAGGCTCTCCTCGCCGAGGCGCGGGCTGGGAGGCACCGCGAGCCGCCCGGCCTCGAACAGCCGCTCGGCCTCGCGGGTCACGGCAAGGAGGGTCGCCGCGGCCGAGAGGGGCGACTCGGGGGCAACCGGCCCCCGGTCGTTCGGAGCCGCGGGCGGAGGGCCACGGGGTGCGCCGGGCGCGGCGGTGGACGAGACGGGGCGGACCACGGGGCGCGGGGGCGCGGCGGGAGGCGGACCACCCGGTGCCAGCGGCGCGGACAGCGCCGCCCGGGGCGCCTCCGAGTGGACGGCCACCGTCTCCAGCGCGGGCGCCTCGACCCTGGCCGGCTCCGCCAGCTCCAGGCCCGGGGTCCGCAGCGCGATCGCCTCGGCCCGCAGGTCGGAGATGAAGCCGGCGAGGTCGAAGTCCAGCCCGTTCTGGTCCCCCTGGATGCGAGAGGCCTCGAGCACCTTCCCCATCAGGCCGGCGCGCTCGGCGCGCATCGCGACGAGCACCCGCGCAGCCTCTTCCCGGTCACGATGAGCCCGGCCGAGCTCCACCTCGAGCTCGGCCACCCGGCGGCGCAGCTCGACCTCGCGCTGGGAGGCGGAGGCCAGATCTGCGCGCAGGACGTCCGCCTCCGCCCGGAGAGTCGCCGTATCCGCCTGAAGCGTCTCCGAGCGTGCCTCGAAATAGACGATCTTCTCGAGGGCACTCCTCAGGAGTGCCTCTGCCCGTCCATCGCTCACCGGCTGGGCAGTGTACAGGCCTGATCCGTCGTGGCCAGGAATGTGCCAGCGGCGACAGGGAGCTACCGGGCAGGCGTGGCCGGCTCGGGCGAAGGCTCCGTCATTCCGGGGCCCTGGGCGACGTTCTTCCCCGGCGGCTGCGGAGGCAGCGGCGCGTACGCCTCGGCGAGGCCGACCGTGGTCTCACCCACCTTCGGGGAGAGCCGCTCCACCAGCTCGCCGAGGCTGTTGGCGAGATCGGTCTGCGTCCCGGCCGCACGCCGGAGCTGGCGCTCGAGCTTTCCCATCTGCTCGTAGTGCTCGCGGTCCCGCGCGGCCTGCCCCTGCGCGGCCCGGAGCTCGACCGCGAGCCCGGCGTTGGACCGGAGCCCCTCCAGCACCCGCTCCACCAGGGTCTGTCCGTCGGGGTCCAGCGCGCCCTTCGGGTACGGCTTGAGGCCGAACTTGCCGCCGACCCAGACCCGGCCGAGCTCGCCGTACCCCTCCGGCTGCGCGGGGTCGGGCAGGTCCTCCAGGACGATGGCCGGCGTGCTCCGGACGGGGAAGGCCGGAGACATCACCTCGAAGATCAGCGCGCCGTCGCTTCGTGGACGGGCGACCGCCACCGCCCCGTCGAAGGGGAAGAAGGGGTCGAGGGCGCCGTCCAGACCGGCGAGCAGCCGGGTGCGCGCCTTCCTGTCGAGGGCGGAGACCTCGGAGTGATCGCGGCGCGGGCTCTTCTTCAGCGTGGTCATCATGTCGCGCACCTGATCGATGGCGACCACCACGTTGAGCGGCGTGTTGCCGGCGTACCCTGCGTGGTACACGCCGACCAGCTCGAACTCGCCGGTCCGGCAGGAGACCGCGAGCACCGGTGAGCCGGAGTTGCCGGGCGACAGCTGCGCGTCCACCACGAAGTCGACGTGGTCCCAGTCCTTCTCGTCGTCGTGGTCGTAGGTGGAGACGACCTTGCCGACGTTGGTGGCCTTGAACGCGCCGAGGGGAAAGCCGCGCACGTCGACGACGTTGCGCTCCTTGAGGTCTGCGGACCGGCCCACCTTCCAGGGCAGGATCGGCAGCAGCTGGTGCGCCTTCAGCACCGCCATGTCCATCGACTTGTCGGTGACCACGCGCTGCAGCGGGATGTCGTCCCGGTCGTAGCTGTCGCGCTCGGACTCGACGATCCTCAGCGCGTCGGACACGCGCTTGCAGCCTGGAGGGACGTCGTCGACCTTGTGCTCGTCGTCGGTGACCGCGGGCCACTCGGCGACGTGATGGTTGGTGAGGATGAACGTCTCGCCGTTCTGTTGCCGGTAGCCGAAGCCCGTCCCGTGGGCGAGCGCCTTCCGCCGGACCCGGCGCACGTTGCCGTCACCGGCGTAGCTCAGGCACTCGTACACCGCGCTCGTCCGGATGGCATAGACCCACGACTGCGACTGGGGCTTCTGTTCGGCCTCCCGCGCGGTCGGCGAGAGCGCAGCGAAGTCGTCGGCGTAGGCGCCCGAGCAGTAGGCGCCCTTGGTCGAGGTGTTCCCTCCCAGGCCTCCGCGGGCCTGGACCCTCGGGGCCACGATGGCGGTCACCGCGACGAAGACGAGCGCCAGCCCTGCAACGGCCCCGCGCTTCATCCAGATCCGCCTCCGGACGCTGGCCTCGCTCTCCTGATCCATGGGTGGAATTCCCCGGGTCCGTCCATTCTAGGCTCGCCAGACCCCGCAACGCCCGCCCCCGCCCGGGTGTTCCTGGCGTGCCGCGGCGTGACAGGGGCCGCTTGCTGCAAGAAGCGCCAGGGACACGGTGCTTGACACTCCGGGACGGCTGCCCGAGCGTCGTGCGCGCAGTCCCACCTCAGGGGAGACCCGCATGAACTTCCGCACCCTGGCCCTCGCCTCCGCGCTCGTCCTGCCTGCTGCCGCGCTCGCCGATCACACGTACCAGGTGACCGGCCCCGTCGTGTCGTCCACGCCGGAGTCGATCACCGTGAAGAAGGGCAGCGAGAACTGGGAGATCGCCCGCGGCGACGACAAGACCGACGTCAAGGCCGGCGACAAGGTCACGATCACGTACACGATGACCGCCAAGAAGGTGGAGATGAAGGCCGGCGGCGAGAAGAAGGCGAAGAAGTCGGCGAAGTAGCGGCGCTCGGCGCGATGACCGTGCGGGGCGCCGGCGAGCTCCGGTGCCCTACATCGAGCGGAGGGGACGCTCGAGCCGCCGCTGCGGTTCGCTCGACGTGCACTGGTGACGGTGCCCGGCCTCAGGCCCGGACGAGCGGCTTGTACTTGATGCGCGTCGGCTGGAGCGACTCGGCCCCCAGGCGCTTCTTCTTGTCCGCCTCGTAGTCCTCGAAGTTCCCCTCGAAGAAGAACACCCGGCTGTCCCCCTCGAAGGCGAGCATGTGCGTCGCGATCCGGTCGAGGAACCACCGGTCGTGGCTGATGACCACCGCGCACCCGGCGAAGGCGAGCAACGCCTCCTCGAGCGAGCGCAGCGTCTCCACGTCGAGGTCGTTGGTGGGCTCGTCGAGCAGGAGCACGTTCCCGCCGCTCTTGAGCATCTTGGCGAGGTGGACGCGGTTGCGCTCGCCGCCCGACAGGTCCTTCACCCGCTTCTGCTGGTCGGCGCCCTTGAAGTTGAAGCCGGCGAGGTACGCGCGGGACGGGACGATGCGGCCGCCCAGGTCGAGCTGGTCGAGGCCGCCCGAGACCTCCTGGAACACGGTCTTCTCGCCGGCGAGCGCGTCCCGGCTCTGGTCGACGTAGGCGAGCTTCACGTTCTCGCCGATGCGGAGCTCGCCCGCGTCGGGCTTCTCCTGTCCGGTGATCATCCGGAAGAGGGTCGTCTTGCCCGCGCCGTTCGCGCCGATGACGCCCACGATGCCGCCGGGCGGCAGCTTGAAGCTCAGGTCGTCGATGAGGAGCCGGTCGCCGTAGGCCTTCCGCACCCCGCGCGCCTCCACCACCAGGCCCGACAGCTTGGGGCCGGGCGGGATGGAGATCTCACCGGTGAGGTCGCGCTTCTCGGGACCGGCGGCGACGAGCTGCTCGTACGCCGCGAGCCGCGCCTTGCTCTTCGCCTGGCGAGCGCGCGGGCTCGACCGCACCCACTCCAGCTCGCGCTTGAGCTGCTTCTGGCGCGCGGACTCGGCCTTCTCCTCCATCTCCAGCCGCTTCTGCTTCTGCTCCAGCCAGCTCGAGTAGTTCCCCTTCCAGGGCACGCCCTCGCCGCGGTCGAGCTCGAGGATCCAGCCCGCGACGTTGTCCAGGAAGTACCGGTCGTGGGTGATGCTGACGACCGTCCCCGCGTAGTCCTGGAGCGCCCGCTCCAGCCACGCCACGCTCTCGGCATCGAGGTGGTTGGTGGGCTCGTCGAGGAGCAGGAGATCCGGCCGCTCGAGCAGGATCCGGCACAGTGCGACGCGGCGCTTCTCCCCGCCCGAGAGCTGCCCCACCGGCGCCTCGGGAGGCGGCAGACGCAGTGCATCCATCGCCACGTCGAGCGTCCGGTCCAGCTCCCACCCGTTCTGCGCATCGATCGCGTCCTGGAGCTTCGCCTGCTCGGCCAGGAGCTTCTCCATCTGCGCGTCGTCCATGGGCTCGCCGAGCTGGTTCGAGACGGCGTTGAACCGGTCGAGCACCTCGCGGAGCGGCTTCACCCCCAGCTCCACGTTGCCCTTCACGTCCAGGGACGGGTCCAGCTGCGGCTCCTGCGGAAGGAAGCCCACCCGGATGCTCGGATCAGGCCGGGCGGTCCCGAAGAACTCGCTGTCCTGGCCCGCCATGATCCGCAGCAGCGTGGACTTGCCGGCCCCGTTCGGTCCGATGACCCCGATTTTCGCCCCCGGAAAAAAGGACAGGTAGATGCCCTTCAGGATGTCCTTGCCACCCCGGACCTTCCGGAGGTCCTGCATGGTGAAGATGAAGTTCTCGGCCATGGGGCGGCGCACAGTACTGCGCAGGGGGCGCCCGGCAAGCGACGAAGTCTCGAATGACCTCGCTGTGCGAAAGCAGCCAGACGGGCGGCCCCCCGCGATGCCGGCTGCCCTCTGGTGCACAGAAGGGTGGTGTCGGGACCGCCATCCGACCTAGACCGGCTCGGCCACGCCCTGGGCCATGCGCAACACTCAGGCAGGCACGCGCGGCCATGGAATGACGAGCGATTTCGGATACCAGCTGCTGACCAAGCTGGATGAAACCCCCACCGGCACCGCGTGGCGCGCCCGCGCGCGCGACAGCGGGGGGCGGGCCATGGTCCGGGTCTTCCATGGAAGTCGCTGGGGAGACGAGGAGCTCCGCGGGGTCTTCCAGGCGCGGGCCGAGGCCCTGGGACAGCTCGACCACCCCCACCTCGCGCGGCAGCTGCAGGCCGGGTGCCTCGAGGACGGCCGGCCCTACGTCGTCAGCGAGTACCTCGACGGGGAGGACCTGGGCACGCATCTGAGGCGCGCCGGGCCCCTCACCCCGGACGAGATGGCGCTGCTGCTCCTACCGCTGTGCAGCGTCCTGGAGGAGCTGCGCAGCCGGGGCATCGTGGTGCAGGCACTGCCGGCCGAGCAGGTCTTCCTGGTCGGCGGGCTCCCCCGCTTCGCGCCCAAGCTCATCGGCCCCGGTCTGGGCGAGGCCGGCTCGGTCGGGACCTCGCGCGGGGACGTGGTCGCCCTGGGTCGCCTCGTCCGGGAGGCCTGTCCGCACCACCTCGGGTGGCTGGACGGCGTCTACGCCGGCTGCGTGCTCGACGAGACGGAGGGCGGCTTCGTGACGCCGGGCGAGGTGGCCCGGGCCCTGCTGGAGGCGCAGCCGCGGACCCAGCTCCTCCCGACCAAGGAAGGGGCCGAGCAACCGCCGCTCCTCCTGGTCGACGAGTCCGAGCGGGAGAAGCCGGGCGACGTGCTCGGCCAGTACCGGCTGGAGCAGGTCCTCGGCGAAGGGGCGATGGGCCGCGTCTTCCAGGCCCGGCACGTGAGCCTCGGGCGGCCGGCAGCGGTGAAGGTGCTCCGGGCCGAGCACGCGAAGAACACCCACCTCATCCAGCGCTTCTTCCACGAGGCACGTGCGGTCAACCAGATCAACCACGCGCACATCGTGGAGATCCTCGACTTCGTCGAGGAGACCAGCGTCTCGGGCCGGGCCCGCGTGTACTGCGTCATGGAGATGCTGGAGGGCCACAGCCTCACCGACCTCCTGGCTCGCGAGCAGCCGGGGGTGGCCCGGGCGGTGGGCATCGTCCGCCAGGTCTGTGACGCGCTGCAGGCCGCGCACGACGTCGGCGTCATCCACCGCGACGTGAAGCCGGACAACCTGTTCGTCCTCGAGCGGGACGGGCGCGACTTCGTGAAGGTGCTCGACTTCGGGGTGGCGAAACTGGTCGCTCCGCTGGGCGACGTGCCGATGACGACCACCGTCGAGGGCACCATCGTCGGAACTCCCGCGTACATGGCGCCGGAGCAGGCGACGGGCGGAAACGCCGACGCGCGGACGGACCTGTACTCGGTGGGCGTGGTCCTCTACGAGCTGCTCGCC
>CAZDSB010000416.1:0-6302 GCA_964507515.1 uncultured Myxococcaceae bacterium | reverse complement strand
GCGTCGAGCTGCTCGGCGGTGTCCGAGGCGTGCTTCCCGGCGATGTCGGCGGCGAGGTCCGCGGGACGGAACCCGTTCCCGAAGGGGTTGGTCCCGAGCGCGCGCCAGCGGCCAGCCTTCTCCAGGCGCTGCTCGTAGAGCTCGTGCTCCTTCGCCGATTCGGTCTCGTCGCTCACGGTGCTGAGAAGTCCTCTCCTACTCCGGAACGGCCCGGTTGGGGTTCTTCACGCCGAGGAGCTGTGCGGTGACGAAGTCGTCCAGCTTCCCGTCCAGGACCGCATCCACGTTCCCCGTCTCCACGCCCGTCCGGAGGTCCTTCACCAGCCGGTAGGGCGCGAGGACGTAGCTGCGGATCTGCGAGCCGAAGGCGATGTCCTTCTTCATGGACTCGGCCTCGTCACGGACCTGGTTTCGCTTCTGCATCTCGAGGTCGTAGAGGCGCGACCGGAGGATCTTCCAGGCCATGTCGCGGTTGGCGTGCTGGCTGCGCTCGTTCTGCATGGCGACCGTGATGCCGGTGGGCACGTGGGTCAAGCGCACGGCGGAGGAGGTCTTGTTCACCTTCTGCCCCCCTGCCCCGCTCGCACGGTACACGTCGACCCGGACGTCCTTCTCCGGGATGTCGATGACGATGTCGTCGTCCACCTCGGGGTAGACGGTGACCGAGGCGAAGGAGGTCTGCCGGCGGGCGTTGGCGTCGAAGGGGCTGATGCGGACCAGCCGGTGCACGCCGTTCTCGGCCTTGAGGTACCCGTAGGCATTTTCGCCGCTGACCTTGATCGCGACGTTCTTGAGGCCGGCCTCCTCGCCGGCGACGAAGTCGTTGATCTCCACGGTCCAGCCCTTCGCCTCGGCGTAGCGCGTGTACATGCGGAGCAGCATCGCGGCCCAGTCCATGGACTCGGTGCCGCCGGCGCCGGCGTTGATCTCCATGAAGGCGCTGGCGTGGTCGTTCTCGCCGGAGAGCATCCGCTCCAGCTCGAGCTTCTCCACCGCGTGCTCGATGCCGTCGAGCGAGCCCTCGGCCTCGGCGCGCGCGGCGTCGTCGGCCGCCTCCGCGGCCAGCTCGAGCAGGGTCCGGGCGTCGTCGAGCGAGCGCTCCACCCGCTGGAAGGATTCGACCTGGGCCACGAGCCCGGCCTTCTCCTTCAGGAGGCCCTGTGCCCTGACCTGGTCGTTCCAGAAGTCCGGCTGACCGGCGTCCCGGTCGATCAGCGCGATCCGCGACCGCTTGCGGTCGAGGTCAAAGATGCCCCCGGAGCGCGTCCAGGCGCGCCTGCAGGGAAGCAATTCGTTCTGTGGGGTCGATGGGCATGACGAACGTCAGGAGGTTCCGTGAGGCCGGGCGCGGCGGAGGCGCAGACGGACGACGGCCACGAGCCCCGCCAGCCCGGCGAAGAGCGCGGCAAGGTACGCGGGAACGTCACCGATGACAACGTACGGCGTCCTTCCCTCCATCAGGGGGAGCGCCGCCATCCGCCACTCGGGGCCGGTGAGCTCGGAGGCGGAGACGGCGAGCCGATCGCTGGGGACGATGCCCACCTCCGTCGCGTCGTACACGCGACCCACCGGATCGATGAAGGCGCTGACGCCGGTGTTGGCCGCGCGGGCGACCGGTCTTCCGGTCTCCACCGCGCGGGTGGCGACCATGTGGAGGAACTGGAAGGGCGCCGAGCTGAAGCCGTACCAGGCGTCGTTGGTCATGTTCACCAGCAGCTGGGCGCCGTTCCGGGCGTAGGCGCGGGAGATCTCCGGGAAGATGGCGTCGAAGCAGATCTCGATGCCCAGCCGCACCGGTGGCCCGTCCGGTCGGCGGAGGATGGCCGGCGACAGGTCGCTGCCCGGGGCGAAGCTCGCCCCGACGATGTTGCCGATGCCGAGGACCTCGTCCAGGGACCAGGGCACGTACTCGCCGAACGGGACGAGATGGTTCTTCACGTAGTGGTGCGCGACGCCCAGGGTCGGGTCGAGGAGGAAGGCGGCGTTCTCGTTGCCCTTGCGGAGGTTCTTGGGGTCGAAGACATCCACCCCGACCAGGATGCCCGCGCGGTAGCCACCTGGCCGGAGCCCGGCGTCGGTGAGCCGGGTCACACCGGTGGGGAACGCCAGCGGGTAGCTGCCCTCGGGCCAGACGACAAGATCTGCCCCGGCCGCGTCGGCAGACTCGGTCGACGGGAGGTAACGCCCCAGGATGGTGGCGGCGCGAGAGCTGCCCCGGGACATCTTCAGCTTCTGGTCGATGTTGCCCTGGACCACCGCGGTCCTGACCCGCGGCGCGGCGGCCGCAGCGCGGTCCATCTTCCGGACGTGGAGCGCGCCGTAGACGTGCCCCAGCACGAGCACCGCCGCGCCCACGGCGAGGAGCACGCGGGGCATCGGCCGCTCGCGGAGGCGCCACCAGCGCCATCCCTCGTAGAGCGCCCCGTTCACCACCGCGACGGCGAGGGCGATGCCGTACACACCGCCGAGGCTCGCGATCTGGTGGAACCAGAGGTTCCGGGTCTGCGTGTAGCCGAGGTTGGCCCAGGGGAAGCCCGAGCAGAAGTAGTTCCGCATGAGCTCGGTGGCCATCCACACCGGCCCCACCGTCCATCCCATGCTCCATCCGAGCCCGCGCTCGATGAGGCGGACGAGCCCGGCGGCGATGGCCCAGTGGAACGCGCACCACGCGACCAGCATCTCCAGAGCAGGGATGCTCAGCCAGTTCGGCATCCCGCCGAACGTCACCATCGCCACGTTCACCCACCAGAAGGCGCCGGTGAAGAAGACCATGCCCGCGAGCATCCCGGCGCCGAACGCTCGCCACGGCGACAGCCGCCGGATGGCCAGCAGCATCGGGACGAGGCAGACGAAGGCCAGCGGCTCGAGGATGCCCGAGGCGAACAGCTCGCGGCGCGGGCCCACCGGGAAGGCGATGGGAAAGGCGGCTGCGCCGAGGATGCCGGTGAGGACGAGGGCGCCCAGCCTCCAGGGGACGAGGACGCGCTCCCGGCGACCGGGGACGGCGGTCAGCGCTGGGCTGACGGGCGAGGGAGGGAGGGCGACGGCGGACATCGGGCGGGGGTGCTCCTACCAGAACCCGTGGCCGGGCGCGTGTCGTCCCCGGCCAGGGCCGGGGATCAGGGTCTTCCGGGCACCATGCCAGGGCGGCCCAGCAGGCGGGCCTCGAGGGCGGCCATCCGCTCGGCGTCGCGGCGCCGGTGGTGGTCGTGCCCCAGGAGATGAAGCAACCCGTGGGCGAGATAGAGGTCGAGCTCGCCGGCGAGGGTGCGGCGATGCGCGCGGGCCTGGCGCCGGGCGGTGTCGAGGGAGAGTATGACGTCGCCCAGGTGCAGGGGGCCAGTGCTGCCGGGAGCTGGCGCGCCGCCGGGGAAGCTCAGCACGTCCGTCGGGCGGTCCTTCCGGCGCCAGTGCCGGTTCAGGGCCCGGATGCCCGGGTCGTCGGTGAGGAGGACGGAGAGCTCGACGTCCCGCAGCTCGAGGGTGGAGAGGAAGGCCCTCGCCCGGGCCCGCAGACGGCGGAGCTGGCGGCCGCCGCCGGTGACCTCGGAACGGACCTCGACGACAAGCCGACCGCTGCGCATCGGGGCGAACCCTAATCCAGCACGCGCTCAGGGCACGCGCGGCGGGCCACCCGCGACACGAAACCCCTGACTGACGCGGGTGACCGTCAACGGGTCGTGCTGTTCCCGACGGATGCTACCGTCGAGGGCGAGATGCCCCGGCGACCCACGGCCTCGCGCTCGAACGAGCCCTTCCTCCTCGCGATGCGGTTGCTGCGGGACGAGGTCCCCAGCTTCGACGTGTATCCGTTCGCGCTTCCAGCCATTCGATCGCTGAACGAGCTACCGCTCGACGCGCGGGTGACCTTCATGGTCGGTGAGAACGGTTCGGGAAAGTCCACGCTGGTCGAGGCCGTCGCCGTCGCCGCCGGGTTCAATCCCGAGGGAGGCAGCCGGGACAACAACTTCGCGACGCGGCGCTCGGATTCGGAGCTCCACCACCACGTGCGGCTCGTGCGGAGCACGCGGAGACCGCGGACCGGGTACTTCCTCAGGGCGGAGAGCTTCTACAACGTCGGGACGGAGGCGGAGCGGATCGTCCGCGAGGCCGGGGGGAGCTTCGCGTCCTACGGCGGGAAATCGCCGCACGAGCAGTCGCACGGCGAGTCGTTCCTGGCGCTCGTGAACCACCGGTTCGGTCCCGACGGCCTGTACATCCTCGACGAACCCGAGGCTGCCCTTTCACCGCAGCGACAGCTCGCGCTTCTGGTGCGCATGCATCACCTGGTCGAGGGCGGCTCCCAGTTCGTCATCGCGACGCACTCACCGATTCTCCTGGCCTTCCCCGGCGCACGGCTCCTTCGACTCGACGGCGAGCGCATCGAGTCCGTCGAGTACCGCCAGACCGAGCACTACGCGCTGACCAGGGATTTCCTGAACGACCCGGACCGGTACCTGAAGCGGCTGCTCGACGACGCTCCCAGGGATCCCGTGGATTGAAACGTCGGTCTCGCGCGCGATCAGCGCGCGGTGTCGGCCGGAGAGCTCGCTCGTCCGTCCGCCGGCAGCTCCAGGAGGAACGTCGTCCCCTCCTCCGCCGTGGACCGGACCCGGACTTCGCCGCCGTGGCCCAGCGCGACCTGGCGGACGATGTAGAGACCCAGCCCGATGCTGCCGTCGAGCGCGCCGGGACGGAGCCCACGCTGGAACGGCTCGAACAGTCCCGGGACCAGCTCCGCCGGGATCGGCGCGCCGTGGTTGTGCACCGACAGCTCCGCCCTCCCCTCGCGCATCCCCACCCGGACCGTGACCGGCCGCACCGGGTCACCGTGCTGGAGCGCGTTGCCGAGGAGATTTCCGACGGCCTGCGCGAGCCGCTCCGGATCCCACAAGCCCGTCGCGTGGTCGTCGGCCCCGCGCTGCACCCGGCGGACGTGGTCCTCGGGCATCCCCTCGAGGACGCGGGTGACCACCGCTTCCAGCGACACCGGCTCGGGGGTGAGCGGCAGGCCCTGGCCCTGTCGGATGCGCGTCACGTCCAGCAGCCCGGAGATGATCGCCAGCATCCGCTCGGTGGAGCGCTCCATTCGCTGCAGCGTGCGGAGGTGCTCGGCGCCGACGCCTCTCCGCTGCATCGTCTCCAGCCCCAGCCGTACCGAGGCGAGCGGGTTTCGCAGATCGTGGCTGACGATGCCCAGCAGCCGCTGCTCGAACTCGGCGGCTGCCTGCAGCTTCCGGCGCTCCTCCTCCACCGCGGCGCGCCCGAGCGCGGCCTCCTTCTCCACCCGGCGCCGCTGGGTCACCTCGCGGCTGACGCAGGTGACCAGCTCCGGTCGCCCGTGCGGCGACGGGACCGGCGAGAGCGAGTACTCGTACCAGCGGGTCTGCTCGCCATCGAGGAACGCGATCTCGCTCCGCGCCGGCGCGCCGGTGACGAACGCCGCGTGCAGCTGCACCCGGAACTCGGGGAACGCACCCGCCCCATACAGCTCGTCCATCGTGTGGCCCATCATCTGGGCGGGGACGAGCCCCATCGCCGCCGCCCCGAGCTGGTTCACGTAGACGTACCGGATCTCCCGGTCGAGGATGTAGATGTTCTCCTGCACCACGTCGAGCGCCAGGCGGAGCAGCCCCAGCTCGTCCTGTCCGGACGTACCTGTGCTCCCCGGACGCCCGTCGAGCATGCGGAGGCCCCCGCCGCGAACCATCATCGTGACGCCGAACGTAGCGGCCGGTGACGGCGGGTCGCTCGACCTGCGCGCGGCGGACGTCCACCAGTGAGCGGCCCCACGCCGCTTCCCCCGCAACCGTTCAGCGTTGCTGGACCCGGGTGTCGGGCGCCAGGGCGAGCGGTGCCGGCCGGACACCGCCGAGCGCGCCAGGCGGATACGCCGGCCGCGAGTGGTAGATGCCCTCGAGCGTGTGCAGGAACGAGAGGGCGATGGCGTTGAGATCCCGGAGCGTCAGGTCGCACTCGTCCAGCTGACCCTCGGTGAACACCGCGGTGATGATCCGCTGCACCAGCGCCTGCAGCCGCTCGCGGCTCGGGTCGGGCATCGCCCTGCTCGCCGCCTCCACCGCGTCGGCCAGCATCACCAGCGCCGCCTCGCGGAACTGCGGGCGCGGGCCGACGTACCGGAACAGCGCATCCTCGACGGCTCCCTCGCGTCCGTCGGCCTGCTCGACGGCCTTGTGGTGGAAGTAACCCACCAGCCGCGTGCCGTGGTGCTGCGCGATGACGTCCTGGACCGCGCGGGGGAGCTTGTAGCGCCGGGCAAGCTCGAGGCCGTCGGTGACGTG
>CAZDSB010000415.1:0-21292 GCA_964507515.1 uncultured Myxococcaceae bacterium | reverse complement strand
ATGCGCCCTGGTCGGACCTCGGCTCGGCGGCGACGTACCTCGAGGCGCAGGCCGATCTGCTACTCGGCCGCGTGCCGGATCCGCTGGGCCCGGAGTCACCGCTCGCCGGAGCCGCAGCCGGCCCGCTGGTCGAGCCGGGCGCGCGCGTGGACCCGGGTGCCGACCTGTCGCCCGACGTGTTCGTTGCGGCCGAGGTGGAGGTCCCCGCGACGTCCCGCGTCCGGCGCACCGCGCTCCTTGCCGGTGCCGTCGTTCGCCCGGGAGAGACGGTGGAGGGAGAGATTCGCTGGGCGGGCCACAGGCTCGGGTCGCGCTGACCGCTCACCGAGCGGTCGCGGTGACCGGCGGGGGACCCTCGACCATCCACCGCCCGCGGCGGCCGCTCACCGGTCCGGCTTGCGTGCGGGCTGGCCTTCCGCTCCGATGCCGCCGACCCTGACCGGGAGGTGCGCGATGCAGATGCCCACGCCGACGGACGACCACCGCAAGCTCCACCGCCTCGCCGGCAGCTGGATCGGCGAGGAGAAGCTCGAGCCGTCCCCCTGGGGCCCGGGTGGACCGGCGACCGGGAAGATCTCCGCCCGCGTCGCGCTCGACGGCATGTTCGTCGTCTCCGACTACGTCGAGGAGAAGGACGGCAAGGTCTCCTTCGAGGGCCACTCCGTCTTCGGGTGGGACCCGGCGACGCGTACCGTCACCTGGTACTGGTTCGACACATTGGGCGCCAATCCGCCCGAGCCGGCGCGCGGCACCTGGGATGGAGACACCCTCGCGCTCCGCGTCACCACGCCGAAGGCCGAGGGCCGGTACACCTACCGGTTCCACGGGGACGACCGGTACGACTTCCGCATCGAGAACTCCTTCGACGGCGGGAAGACGTTCGTGAAGCTCATGGGGGGCACGTATCGGCGCGGTGCCGGCGCATCGGGGCGGTGACGCCATCGTGACATTGCGCCCGGACGCCCGTCCGCCCAGTTGCCGCGTGCGGGGACCGACCCCATCGTCGGTGAAGCCGTCGTGCTTCGCCTCGCCCACCTCAGCGACCTTCACCACCAGATCGACTGGCGGAAGCGTCCCTTCTGGAGCTCCGGCTGGCGCGGCGCTCCCGGACGCTTCGAACTGCATGCCCTCGGGCGGCTCCGCCGCTTCGCCGGCGTCGAGCAGCGCATCGGTCGCCTGGTGGACCAGGTGCTCGCCCTCGCGCCCGACCGCGTGCTCCTCACCGGCGACCTGACCGCCCTCGGCGACGTCAGCGAGCTGCAGCGCGCCCGGGCGCTACTCCAGCCGTTCATCGCCGCGGGGCTGCTGGTCGTCGTCCCGGGCAACCACGACCGCTACACCGACGCGCGGTCCCGCGCCTTCGAGCTCGTCTTCGGGGATCTCCTGGCCAGCGACCTTCCCGAGCTCGCCGACGAGCGCGGTTACCCCTTCGTGAAGCTCGTGGGAGACCGGCACGCGCTGGTCGGCCTGGACAGCACCCGGGTGCAGGGCTGGAGCCACTACGTCGTCGGGCGTCTCGGGGTGACGCAGCTCCGTGCCCTGGCGAGGGTGCTCGAGCATCCCGCGCTCACGGGGCGAACGCTCCTCCTCCTCGCGCACCACGGACCGGCCGGACCGTCGGGCAGCTTCGACTGGAACGAGTCAGGGCTCCTGGACGCGGAGGCGTTGCTCCGCACCCTCCGGCACCACCCGGTGGTGCTCCTCCACGGCCACTCTCACCACCGCTACTGGCACCGGGCACGGCACGGACGTCCGCACCTCATCGCCGGCGGCAGCTCCACCGAGCGGCCCGGCTTCTGGGAGGTCCGCGTCGACGACCACCGCGCCCTGGAGGCGGTGGCTCACCCGCTGCACTGACGGTCACTCCAGCCGGCAGCGCGCCAGGATGCAGGTCACGTTGTCGTTGCCGCCCGCGGCGTTCGCCCGCTCGATGAGCTTGCTGCACGCCTCCTCCAGCTCGGACGTCTCCCGGAGCGCCTCGCCCATCTCCTCGTCGCTCACCATGCCCGAGAGCCCGTCGGAGCAGAGGAGGAAGACGTCTCCGTCCTGCGGCTCGAAGCGCCCCACGTCCACCTGGACCGTGTCCTTCATCCCCAGCGCACGGACGATGACGTTCTTGTGCGGGAAGGCCTCGATCTCCTCCGGAGAGAGCTTCTTCGCCTTCAGGTAGTCGTTGAGGAGCGAGTGGTCCTCGGTGACCAGCTCCAGCTTTCCGTCCCGGAAGCGGTACACCCGGCTGTCGCCGACGTGACCCACGTACACGGAGGTCTCGGCGAAGTGCACCGTGGCGATGGTGGTTCCCATCCCGCGGTAGTTCGGGTCTCCGCTGGCCGCCTCGTAGATGCGGGCGTTCGCCAGCTTGATGCCGGTGGCGAGCCGGTTCTCGTCGTAGTTCCGGTTCTTGTCCATCTTGAACGGCCAGGTGACGTCCCGGTCCGTGGACGTGAGCCGGAAGAACTCGGCGAGCTCGTCGATTGCGATCTTGCTGGCGATCTCCCCGGCGAAGTGGCCGCCCATGCCGTCGGCCACGCAGTACAGCCGCTGCTCCGGCATCACGAGGAGGCTGTCCTCGTTGATGTTGCGCTTCATGCCGACGTGGCTCTTGCCTGCGACCTCGATGCGCATCGCTGGAAATTGCGAACGCTAGCAAAGCGCGCAGCGATGGAGCAAAGACTCCTGCTTCGACGCATGGCGCTGCTCCGCTCCCCCGCTCCTCCGCTGCATGTGGTCCTGGTCTCGCCGCGGATTCCCCCCAACACCGGGAACGTGGCGCGACTGTGCGCCGTCACCGGCTGCCGGCTCGAGCTGGTGGAGCCGCTCGGCTTCTCCATCGCCGATCGAGATCTCAAGCGGGCCGGCCTCGACTACTGGGACCAGGTCTTCCTCGCCCTGCACCCGGACTGGGACGCGTACCTCGCCGCCAGCCCGGGCGCGCGCCGCTGGCTCTTCACCTCCCACGCCGAGGTGACGCACTGGGACGCGCCCTTCACTGCCGGTGACCACCTGGTGTTCGGGTCGGAGCCGGGGGGACTGCCTCCCTACATCCTCGGCGGAGGTGAGGGCACGCCGGTCGCCATCCCGATGGTGGCGGGTGTCCGGTCGCTCAACCTCTCGACCGCCGCTGGCATCGGGCTCTACGAAGCGCTCCGGCGGATCCGGCTAGAGTAGGGGGCCCACCGACGATGGCTCGCCCCTCCCTCCCGCCCGCGGCCGAGGCGCTCTTCCGCGCGCACCAGGACAAGAGCACCGGCTGGCTGACGCTCCTCTCCGGAGGCCGGGAGGCGAAGCTGTACCTCCAGCACGGGGATCTGGTCGGGGCGCGGCTCGGCTTCGGGCACCAGACCGACGCGCAGGCGCTCCTCGCAACGGGCGCGCTGGTCCCGCCAGCGCTGGACCTGCTCTGGACGCGTGGCCAGCTCGGGGATCCGGCACGGGTCTGCGAGGCGGCCGGCGTGGATCCCACCGCCCTCTCCGAGGTGCGCGCCCTCGCCTCCGTTCGCCGCGTCGCCACGCTCGCCGAGGAGGCGAGCTTCATGCCCGCGCTGGTGGAGATGACCTTCGCCCGCGTCCGGGGTGCCCGGGCGGTGAGGGCCGCCTTCGAGGCGCTCCCGCCCGTGCCGGCGGACGCCTGGGTCCGCTGCCGCGACCTGTCCGCCGCCGAACCCTTCCTCGCCGGGGCCGACGAGCGGACCTTCCTGGCCTCCCTCGCCGAGTTCCGCGCCGCCGAGGCGCTGTCCGCCGTCCAGTCGGCGATGCTGCGCGCGCTGGAGCAGGCGGGACTGGTGGAGATCCTCTCTCCCGAGGAGTGGGAGGCGCACGCCGGCGCCGAGCGAGTCGAGGCCGCGCGCAGGGCCGAGCAGGAGACCCGCCGCGAGGCGGCCCGGCACGCGCTCGAGGCCGCGCGGGCGGCCGAGGAGCGCCGCCAGACCGAGATGCGCGACCGCGCAGACGCCGCGCGGCGTGCGCTCGAGTCGGCGCGGGCGGCCGAGGCCGAGTGGCGCAAGGCCCGCGAGGGCAACGGCCACGCCGAACATCCCGAGGTTCGCACCACCGAGCGCGATTTCCCCGCGAGTCCGGCCGCACGGTCGACCTCCCCCGAATTCCCGGCTCCGGGAACCGCCTCGTCCGAGTTCGGCCCTCCGGCTCCCGTCCGCGCCACCGACCTCGAGTTCCACGCCCTCTCGGAGGACATGCCGCCGCTGGAAGCACCTCCCGAGGCCGGCGAGCAGGTCCCCGTCCTCACCCGCACCACGCTGCCGCCCTTCGAGGCTCCGGTGCCCGGCACCGACCCGATGGGCGTGCCACCCGCCGCATCCTCCCTGGGTGACGAGGACACGCTGGTTCGTGCCATGGAGCGGGCCCGCGGCGGGCAGACCGACCCGTACGCGCCGATGCCGGTGACGCCTGCGCCGCACCCGCCTCGGTCGCCTCGCTCGGATCCGGAGCCGCCCTCGCGCTCCGGCACCGACCCCTACGCCTCCGGGGTCGAGCCGCACGCCCGCACGACGGATCCCTACGCGCAGGCGCTCGCCAAGGACACGCCGTCGCAGGGAACCGACCAGATCCCCACGCCGCCGTCACAGCCCTTCGCCTTCCCGCCGCCGGCCGTCACCCCGTCGGCCGGCACCGCCGAGGCGCGCACGCCCCCCGGTGGGATCCTGCTCGAGCCCGAGGAGCTGGTGCTCGACCCGGACGCGCTCATCCTCTCTGGCCCCGAGGCCGCGCCCACCCCGGCCGCGGGCAACCTGGTGGAGGAGCTCAGCGAGGCGCTGCGCCGCGCGGGGTCGGAGGCGCCACCGGATCTGTTCCAGGCGCCCAGCACCGAGGCGGTGGGGAGCAAGCGCGCGGAGCGGACGCCGCTCCGGCTCGGTCCCGAGGCCGCGGAGCCCGAGGCTGACCTCTGGAAGCTGGTGAGCGGGACGCCGGCCGAGCCGGCCGGCTCGTTCGAGGCCGCCCTGCGACAGGTGGACGGGCAGCTCGAGGCGCTGGCCGGGCTCCGGGCGCCCACCGACCCGGACAACCCGAGCACCGTTCCGCTCGCCACCACCGACCTCGACGCGCTGGTGAAGGCCTCGTTCGAGTCCGGCGAGTGGACCATGGCCCCGCCGGCCGGCGAGAAGGACACCAACCCGGACAGCGGGCGCATCGGCCTCGCCGCGCTGAGCGGCACCCCGGTTCCCGGACCACCGCCTCCGCTGGAGCGGAGCAGCACGCCGCCGGAACTGCCGGCCTCCCGCCGCCAGGAGCTCCTGCGCCAGGCACGCGCTGCCGCCGAGCGCGAGCCGGTGGCCAGCATTCCCACGCCTCCCCCGCGGTCGCTCGAGGACGCCGAGCTGGCCGAGTCGATCGAGGCCCGTCACGCGGCGCTCAGCCGTGACCCGGACCGGTTCCTCGTCCTGGGGCTCGGTCCGGAGGCCGGGCGCGACGACGTGAAGCGGGCCTTCATCGAGCTGGCGAAGGTGTTCCATCCCGACCGGCTCCCGCGGTCGCTGCACCTCCTCCATCAGAAGGCGGCGCGGGTGTTCGACGCCATCCGCGAGGCGCAGGAGATCCTCCTCGACGACGTCCGTCGCGCCGAGCACGCCGCGCGGTCACGCGGTGGGCCCACCCCGGTCAACGATCCGGCGGCCGCCGCCGAGGCGCTGGTCGCCGGTGAGATGGCGATGCGAAAGCGCGAGTACGCGCAGGCCGAGGCCTTCTTCCGCCAGGCCCACGAGGCGGATCCGCGTCCGGCCACGCTCGCCGCAGCGGCCTGGGCCATCTACATGGACCCGTCCCGCCGGTCCGAGGGTCAGCGCGCCCGGGGGATGATGGTGGACGCGCTGAAGGCGGATCCCGACTGCGATCGCGCCCACTACCAGCTCGGGGTCATCGCGCGGGTCGAGGGCGACGTGGAGCGAGCCGAGCGACACTTCCGCGAGGCAGTGCGCAGCAACCCCCGTCACCTCGAGGCGGCGCAGGAGCTCCGGCTGCTCGAGATGCGGCGCCGCCCGAAGAAGAAGTAGCCCGTCTACGAGGACGCGGAGCGCACCCAGGCGTCGAGCGCCGCGCGCTCGTCCTTGCCCAGCCGCACGAACTCGATGCCCATGCCCGCCGGCTGCTCGGGTCCGGGGAAGCGCCGCACCCACGCGACACGCGCCTGCGCCTGCACCGGTCCGGCCCAACCGGCGATCTCGAACTCGAGCGACAGCGTCTCGCCCGGCTCGAGCAGCAGGTCCGAGACGAGGAACGCGCCACCCGCCGAGAGGTCCGCGCCCGACAGCTCGAGCGAGCCCAGGCCGTCCATGCCACCGGCCCGGAACTCCACCGACAGCGTGCGTCGCGCGTGACGGCGCTTGTTCTCGTGGGTCAGCACGGAACGGTAGCTTACTGGTAGCCTGGCGGGAGACCCATGGCCAAGCAGCACCTTCTGCTCGTCGACGGGGACCCCAAGAGTCTCCGGGTGATGGAGGTCAGCCTCAAGAAGGCCGGCTTCTCGGTCACGACCGCGGCGGACGGAAAAGACGCGCTCCAGAAGATCGAGATCAGCCCCCCCGATCTCGTCCTCTCGGACACCCGGCTGTCGGAGCTGGACGGGTTCGAGCTCTGCCGCCGCCTGAAGGCCGACGAGCGGCTCCGGCACATCCCCTTCGTCTTCCTCACGAGCCAGAAAGCCGTGGAATTCAAGGTCCGCGGCCTGGAGATGGGCGGCGAGGACTACCTGACCAAGCCCATCTACATCAAGGAGATCGTCACCCGCGCGCGGATGATCCTCCAGAAGGCGGAGAAGGAGCGCTTCGAGCGCCGCGAGACGCGGGGAGGCTTCAGCGGGAGCCTGAGCGACCTCGGCGTGGTGGACCTCGCGCAGACCTTCGAGGTGGGCAGGAAGACGGGGCTCATCCGTCTCGACGGGGATCGCTCCGGCACCATCTACTTCCGCGACGGTCGTGTCATCGACGCCGAGCTGGGGCGCCTCGCGGGAGAGAACGCCTTCTACCGGATGCTCAACACCTTCGAGGGGAACTTCGAGGTGCAGTTCGTGCCGGTGGACCGGTCCGAGCGCATCGAGGTCTCGACCCAGGGCCTTCTCCTGGAGGGCATGCGCCGCCTCGACGAGTGGGGGCGGATGCTGGAGCAGCTCCCGCCGCTGGAGACGGTCTTCGAGATCGACTACCGGCAGCTGGCCGAGCGCCTGAGCGAGATCCCCGACGAGGTGAACGGCCTGCTCCGGCTCTTCGACGGCCGGCGCTCCCTCGCGCGCGTGGTGGACGACTCGGACTTCGAGGACCTCGCCGCCCTCGGCATCATCAGCAAGCTCTACTTCGAGGGGCTGGTGCGCGAGGCCGGCGGGACACCGCCGTTCGGTGCGCCGGAGTCGCGGGCCCTGGGTGCCTGGCTCGATGGAACGCCCCCCACCCCCGTCTGGTCCGGGCCCGTCGCGGTGAAGCCGGACCCGGCCGCGCACACCCCGCCTCCCGGCGCCGTGCCCACCGTGGCGCCGCTGTCCGCCGAGGAGGCCGCGGCCCGCCTTCCGACGCCCGTCTCCGAGGGAGCGACCGCCGTGGCCGGGACACCCGCCGTGGCCATGAACGGCGCAGGCGCACCGGCGCCGGCCGACATGCCCGACGAGGTGCTCGTGCTGCCCGGCGCGGAGACGCATCCGCCGGCCGAGGACGTGCTCGCGCCGCTGCCTGCGGCCATCGCCGCCGAGGTGGCGAGCGCCGAGCCCGAGCTGCACGGGCTCCTGCCCACGCCGCCTCCGCTGCCGCCGCCGGACCCGGCGGTCGCGCTTCGCCCCGGGCCGACACCCGGCTCGGCGGACGTGCTGGTGTTCCCGCCCCGTCCGGACGCGATGCCCGCCCGCCTCCCCGGCTCCGCGTTCCTCGTGGCGCCTCCACCGGCGGCGCGCGCGGTGGAGCAGGCCCAGGCGAAGGCGCTGACCGACTGGGGGCATGCCGCGCCGTCTGCGCCCGCGGCGGACGTTGCCGCGCCGGCGCCACTGCGCGAGCCGGTCTTCGGCGGGGCGGCGCAGGAGCCGGAGCTCCCTCCGCGGTCGGCCGTCCCGGAGCCGCCGCAGTTCCTCTTCCAGCACACCGCGCCGTCCGGACGCACCGGGCGCTGGGTGGTGGGGGCCCTTCTCTTCGCCGGGGTCATCGCCGTGGGCACCTGGCTCGTCACCCGCCGCCCAGCTCCGTCGCCGTCCGCCGAGCCCGTGGCCGCCGCGCCGCCCTCCGCCGAGGCGTCGCCGGCCGCGCCGTCCGCACAGGCGACCCCGTCGGAGCCCGCCGCCGTGGCCACCCGCGAGGCCGAGGCTCCCTCGGTGGTGCCTGCGCTCGCCGGCTCTCCGCAGCAGGACGCGCCGGCCGCCACCGAGGACCCCGCCGAGGCGGACTACCGCGCGGCGGTGGAGGCCGCCCGCCAGGCGAACGCGGACAGCAAGTGGCAGGTCGAGGCCGAGGAGTACCGGCGCGCGCTCACGGTCCGCCCGGCCTCGCTCGAGGCGAAGGAGGGGCTCGGCTCGGCCATCGTCAAGAGCTCGGGCCGCGCAGGAAGCTACCTCGAGGCGGAGCGCCTCCTCTCGGAGGTGGTGACGGTCGACGCGACCCGCTCCCGCGCCTGGCTGGTGCTGGGAATGGCCCGGCAGCTCGGCGCCCGTCCGGGCCCGGCGGTCGAGGCGTACCGCCGCTTCCTCGTGCTCGTGCCGCAGGGGCCGGAGTCCGCCGACGTGCGCGCGGTCGTCCGCGAGCTGGACCGGCGCGACGTGGCGCAGCGGCGTCCCGGGCGGTAGACAGGCGGGCTGTGCGCGTCCTGGGCCTGGAAACCTCGTGCGACGAGACGGCGGCGGCCGTGGTGGAGGACGGCCGGCGTGCGCTCTCCGACGTCGTCTCCACCCAGGTGGACATCCACCGCCGCTGGGGTGGCGTGGTTCCCGAGCTCGCGAGCCGGAACCACGTCGTGCAGGTGCTGCCGGTGGTGGACGAGGCGCTGCGCCGGGCGGGGTGCACGCTCGGGGACCTGGATCTCATCGCGGTGACGGCAGGGCCGGGGCTGCTCGGCGCGCTCCTGGTGGGCGTGCAGGTCGGGAAGTCTCTGTCCGCCGCCACCGGGTTGCCGCTCGTCGGCGTGAACCACCTCGAGGGTCACCTCCTCGCGGCGCGGCTGCTGCCGGACCCACCCGAGCCGCCGTTCCTGGCGCTCGTCGTCTCCGGTGGGCACACCAGCCTCTACGCGGTGGAGGCCTTCGGACGCTACCGCCGGGTGGGCAGCACCCGCGACGACGCGGCCGGTGAGGCCTACGACAAGGTGGCGCGTCTCCTCGGGCTCCCGTACCCGGGCGGGCTGCCCATCGACCGGCTGGCGCAGACGGGTGATCCGCGCACCATCCGCTTCCCGCGCGCGCTCAACGTCCCCGGCGTGTACGACTGGAGCTTCAGCGGGCTGAAGACCGCGGTGCGCAACCATGTCCGGACCCACGGTGTGCCGGAAGGTCAGGCGCTGGCGGACCTCTGCGCGTCGTTCCAGGAGGCGGTGGCGGACGCCCTCTCGCGCAAGCTCGTGGCCGCTGCGGGCGAGCTCCACCAGCGAGATGTCGTGCTCTGTGGCGGGGTGGCGGCGAACTCGCGGCTCCGGGCGCTGACGCTGGAGCGGGCGACCGACCGGGAGATCCGGGTGCACCTGCCGCCGCCCGCCCTGTGCACGGACAACGGGGCCATGATCGCCGTCGCCGGCACCGAGGCCTGGCGACGGGGAGCGCGTGGAGACGGCCCTCCGGTGGTGGACGCCGGCTGGACTCCCTGAGATGTCCGCTGACTCGCCCCGCCGGATGCTGCAGCAGCACGGGCTGCGGGCGAAGCACTCCTGGGGGCAGAACTTCCTCGACGACGAGGCCGTGCTCGGGGACATCGTCCACGCCGCGCGCCTCGGCCCGGACTCGGTGGTGGTCGAGCTCGGGGCCGGGCTCGGCCACCTCACGCGCGCGCTGCTCGGCTCCGGCGCACGCGTCGTGGCCGTGGAGCGGGACCCGGACATGCTCCGTGTCCTCGAGGAGACGAGCGCCGAGAGGCTGACCGTCGTCGCCGCCAACGCCGCTCGCCTCGATCTCGCGCGCGTCGCGGGCACCCGTCCGCTGACGCTGGTGGGGAACCTGCCCTACCAGCTCACCTCGTCCATCCTCTTCGGGGCTCTGGATCAGCACGCCGATCTCCTCCGCTGCGTCTTCACGGTCCAGAAGGAGGTCGCCGAGCGGGTGGCAGCGGGCGAGGGCGCGCGCAGTGGAGGCATTCTCACGGTCCTGCTCGGAGTCTGGTTCGACGCGTCGATCGTCCGCATCGTCCCGGCCCGGGCCTTCCATCCGCCGCCGGAGGTCGACTCGGCCGTCCTCCTGCTCGAGCACCGAGCCAGCCCGCGCGCCGAGGTGGGGAACGAGGCCTTCTTCCGGGCCGTGGTGAAGGCGGCGTTCTCCCACCGGAGGAAGACACTCCTCAACTCCCTGCGCTCCGACCCGGCGCTCGGAGATGCGGAGCACGTCCGGGCGGCGCTCGCCGCGGCCGGCATCGAGCCCACGCGAAGGGCCGAGACGCTCGAGGTCGCCGAGTTCGCCCGGCTGGCCGGGGCGTTGAGGCAGTCCGACCGGCATGGTTGACTCCGCCGCCTTGGACCAGCGCTACATCGCGGTCGAGGGACCGATCGGGGTGGGGAAGACCAGCCTGGCGCGTCTCCTCGCCGAGCGCATCGGCGGGCGGCTCGTCCTCGAGGAGGTGGAGGACAATCCCTTCCTCGCGCGCTTCTACCAGGACCGGAGCGCCTGGGCCTTTCAGACCCAGCTCTTCTTCCTCCTGAGCCGCTGGCAACAGCAGCAGAAGCTGCTCCAGACGGACCTCTTCGCCTCCGCGACGGTGAGCGACTACGTGTTCGCGAAGGACCGGATCTTCGCGACGCTCACCCTGCAGCCGGCGGAGCTGGCCCTCTACGACCGGGTCTACGACGCGCTCGGCCCCCGGGTGCCGCAGCCGGACCTGGTCATCTTCCTCCAGTGTCGTCTCGAGGTGCTGCTCCAGCGCATCAAGCGCAGGGGGCGCGAGTACGAGCGCCACTTCGACGCCGACTACCTGGAGGCACTCTCGCGGTCCTACAACGACTTCTTCTTCCACTACTCGGAGACGCCGCTCCTGGTCATCAACACCAGCGACATCGACTTCGTGCACAACGCCGCCGACCTGGACAACCTGGTCTCGGTGGTCCGGAAGATGCGGAAGGGCGTTCACCACTACCTGCCCCTAAAAAAGTAGTTTCCAGTGGCACGGGAGGCCTCCCGTGACGATAGATTAGGACCCCCCTGGGTCATCGAGCCGCGAGGACGGTGAACCCAAGAATCGGGGGAACGCCGCACCACAACCCGCAGCTCAGACGGAGGTGAACCCGTGGACAAGGTCACCATCCACACGCTGAAGCGACTGAAGCAGGCCGGCCAGAGAATCACCATGGTCACGGCCTACGACGCCACCTTCGCCCGCATCCTGGACGACGCAGGAACCGACATGCTCCTGGTCGGTGACAGCCTGGGCATGGTGGTCCAGGGCAACGAGTCGACGTTGCCGGTCACCATGGACCAGATGGTGTACCACTGCCGCGCGGTGAGCCGCGGAGCGAGGCGGGCCCACGTCGTGGGCGACCTGCCGTTCCTGAGCTACCAGGCCAGCGTGTCCGAGGCGGTGAAGAACGCCGGGCGGCTCCTCGCCGAGGGCGGGGTGAGCAGCGTGAAGCTTGAGGGCGGGGCCGAGTTCGCCGAGACCATCGAGGCCATCGTCCGCGCCGGGATCCCGGTGATGGGCCACCTCGGGCTCACGCCACAGTCGGTGCACCGGATGGGCGGTTTCGTGGTGCAGGGGCGCGAGGAGGAGCAGGCGAAGGCCATCTTCCGCGACGCGCAGGCCCTGGAGCGGGCCGGCTGCTACTCGCTGGTGCTGGAGGGCGTTCCCAAGGAACTGGCGGCCGACATCACGGCATCGCTGCGGATTCCCACCATCGGCATCGGCGCCGGCGTCGAGTGCGATGGGCAGGTGCTGGTCTGCTACGACCTCTTCGGCTTCAACCCCGACTTCAAGCCCAAGTTCGTGAAGCGGTTCGCCGACGGCTACGGCGTGCTTCGCGGCGCGGCCGAGGCCTTCTGCGCCGAGGTGCGCGCCGGAACGTTCCCAGACGACGCGCACTCCTTCGCCAGCAAGACCCCGCTCCGGTTGCTGCCGGGTCAGCGGCCAGCGTCCGTGCCGGCTCCGGCGGACGAGGAGAAGGCGGGGCCGCTGTACGGCGTCCCGGTCTGATGGACGTCCTTCGCAGTCCGGCCGAGCTCTCGGACTGGACGGAGTCGGCGCGCCGCGCGGGCCGGCGCGTGGGGCTGGTCCCGACGATGGGGTTCCTCCACCGCGGGCACACGAGCCTCATGGAGGCGTCGCGCGCGCGCGCGGATCTCACCGCGGTGAGCATCTTCGTGAACCCGACCCAGTTCGGACCGAACGAGGACCTCGCGCGGTATCCGCGCGACCTCGACGGCGATCTACGCAAGTGCCGCGAGATGCGGGTCGACGCGGTGTTCACGCCCGAGGCCGGGGCGATGTATCCGGAGGGCCACCGAACCTTCGTCGAGGTGACCGGGCTGCAAGATGGCCTCTGCGGCGCGCGGCGGCCGGGTCACTTTCGGGGCGTGGCGACGGTCGTGACGCAGCTGTTCGCGCTCGGGCGGCCCCACGTGGCGGTGTTCGGGGAGAAGGACTGGCAGCAGCTGCAGATCATCCGGCGGATGGCGGCGGACCTTCACCTCGGGGTGGAGGTGGTGGGGATGCCGATCGTGCGGGAGGCAGACGGGCTGGCGATGAGCTCCCGGAACGCCTACCTGTCGGCTCCCGAGCGGGCACGGGCCCTGGCGCTCAGCCGGGGGCTCGGGGCGGCGCGGGCCCGCTGGGCGGCGGGTGACCGCCAGGCCGAGGGGCTGCGGGAGGCGGTGCGCGCCGAGCTCCGGGCCGCCGAGGTACGCGAGGACTACGTGGAGCTGGTCACGCCGGACACCCTTCTCCCGCTCGGGAGGGCCGAGCGCGCCGACGCCCGGCTCTTGGTGGCGGGCTTCGTGGGAAACACCCGTCTCATCGACAACACCGCGGTCGGCTGTTAGGGGCGGGGGCCCCTCATGGCCTCGAAGGAAGCGCCCGGCGAGCTCGTCGTCGCCACCAACCGGAAGGCACGCGCCTCCTACACCATCGAGGACACCCTCGAGGCGGGGCTGTCCCTGCTGGGGAGCGAGGTGAAGAGCCTCCGGGCTGGGTCGGTCCAGATGGCGGATGCCTTTGCCCTCCCCCGGGGGGGAGAGCTGTACCTTCACTCGCTGCGCATCGCCCCGTACGCGGCGGCCGCGGCCTACCCCCACGACCCGGTGCGCCCCCGGAAGCTCTTGCTGCACCGGGCCGAACTGGACCGGTGGGAGGCCAAGGTGCGCGAACGGGGTTATTCCATCGTCCCGCTCGTGCTTTACTTCAAGAAGGGCAAGGCCAAGGTCCAGCTGGGGCTGGTCCGCGGCAAGACCCACGAGGACCGACGCGAGGACATCAAGGAGCGCGAGACGCGACGCGAAATGGATCGCGCCCTGCGCCGCCGTTAGACCCGAGGGACGGGATTTCCGGGGATGGACGATCGAGCCTCCGAGAAGAAGGACCGCCTGCTTGCCGCTCTTGAGCTGGGGCTGGTCATGGTCCACCTGGACGCGCGGCGTCCGGGTGTGCTCGTTCCCGGCGACCTCCGCTGCGAGTCCCACCTCCGGCTTCACCTCAGCTACAAGTTCGTTCCTCCGGATCTGAGCGTGGGTGACTGGGGCATCCGGAGCACCCTCAGCTTCAGCGGGAAGCGCTTCACCGTGGCGGTCCCCTGGAGCGCGCTCTTCGCCATCACCAGCAAGGTGACGCACGAGTTCTGGATGTTCCCCGAGGACATGCCCACCGAGCTGACGCAGATCCCGCCGCCGACGCTCCGGGCGGCAGCGCAGTCCCGCCCGCGGCTGGAGGCGCGTCCGGTATCGCTCCGCGAGGTGAATGGCGAGCGGAAGTCGGACGAGTCGCAGGACGGAGACGCGCCGCGCGGCCGCTCGCACCTGCGGCTCATCAAGTCGTAGCGAGTGCGCGGCCCGGCATTCGGGCGGCCCGGAGGGGAAGCGGCGGCCTCGGGCAGTTGGCGCGAGCATGTGACGCAGGGTCAGCCTGGCGAAGCACCGCGCTGCCACGACGAGGCTTCCCCCGGAGCGGCGGCCGGGCTCGAGGTGCAATAGCAACTTCGCTCGCGTGCCCAGAGGGGAGCTGTGGTCGAGATTGCTATTGCACCTCGAGCGTGCGCCTCGCCCCCCCCCCGGGCAGCCTGGGGATCCTCCTTCGGGTTTCGCCGTGCTCGCCTGGGCGGCGCGGCAGCGGGTCCGATCAGGGCGCTGGAGGAAGGCACGCCACATCGCGAGCGAGGCGGACAGGTTGCCGATCAGCCGGCAACGTTCGCGACACACGAGGGATGGGTCTGCGACGCCACCCCCGGACGACCGTGACGACCTGCCGCCTCCGGAGCGAGGTCAGCGAGGATCTCGCCCGTGCGCCGAGATCCGGCCGGTCTCGCGTCGCGCAGGAGCCCGCCGCTCACCGGCTCCCCCGTCACTCACTTCTTCTTGAGATTCGCCTCGAGCGTCGCCTGCTGCCCGCCCTGCGTGAGGCCGACCCACGGCTTGTACCCGGCCTTCCGCACCTCGATGCGCAGCGGCTCCTTCGCCGGCCACACGTTGTCCCCCGCCCACGGGGTGACGCCCACCTCCGCCCCGCCGACGAGGACGGTGGCGCCCGACGGTTCGCTCAGGACCAGCAAGGTCGGCGCCGGCGTTCCCACCCGCTTCTCGGCGGGCTCTTCGGTGTCCTTCTTCGTCCCCGAGCGCAGCAGATCGAACGAGAACTTTCCCAGCGGCAGCTTCCCGCTCACCACCACCCAGGCTCCGGCTCCGAGCACGCCCAGCAGCACCACCCGCATCACCCACTTCCCCCAGGGGATGTCCGGCGAGCCGAAGCGCGGCGCCTTCTCGGGCCTCCCGGCGACGTAGTCCGAGGTCATCGGCGGCGGGCGGCTGTCCGCGAGCTCCAGCCCGGAGGGCGGCACGTCGTTGAGCCGCGGAGGGATGGAGATGACCGTCGGCTCGTAGGCCGGATCGTCGAGGAGAGAGGCCCCCGGCATCGGCGGCGCGGGGGAGGGCGGCGCCCGGAACCGCGGCAGGGTCGATGGCCGGGTCGGAGCCGATGCCACCTCGGTCTGCACGGGGGCATCCTTTGCCGGCTCGAGCGCGCCGTCCTCTCCGAGCGCCTTGCCGGAGAAGATCTGATCCTCGTCCTCGTCGGATGGCTCGCTCATCGCTCCACTTGCCTCAGCTCGGCGCGGGTGCGCTCTCGGTGACCTCGCGCAGGACCTTCCACGGGTAGATGCCCGTCTGGTGCTGATCGCTGAAGACCAGCTTCAGGGCGTAGTTCCCCACCGGCGCCACCTCGCGGAGGGTCAGGCTCTCGGGCACCGACTCCGGATCCAGGGTCCGCGCGCTGGTCCACTCGTCCACGCAGGCCGCGCACGGACAGGCGAGCCGGAGCGAGCGCGCGGTGGACGCGGTCCGCTTTCCGTCCTCCCAGTGCAGACGGAGCACCTTGCCGTCGCTGGTCACGTCGGTACCGATCGCGGCGGGCGCCGTCGGTGCCGCAGGCTTCAGCTTGTCCCAGAAGCTCATGGCGAGGTCCCTCGCGCCCGTGCGTTCACGATGCAAGCGGAACCGCTGGCCGCGGAGGTGGTTCGGCGAAGGCGCCCTTCTTCTCCAGAACCCGGGCGAGCGCATCCACCACGTCCGGGTCCAGCGACACGCCGCGCAGCCGCTTCATGACGTCCATCGCCGCGTGCGTGCCCATCGCGCGCTGGTAGGGGCGGGTGGAGGTGCAGGCATCCCAGGTGTCGGCGCAGGCCACCACCCGGGCGATGAGCGGGATCTGCTGTCCCTTGAGCCCCTCGGGATAGCCCGTCCCGTTCCACTTCTCGTGGTGGCTCCGCACGGCGTCCCGCGCAGTCCCGAGGAAGGTCACCGGTCCCACGATCGACGCGCCGATCGCGGGGTGCTCGCGCATCACCGACATCTCGTCGGGGGTGAGTTGGCTCTGCTTGCAGAGGATGCTCTCGGTGATGCCGATCTTGCCGATGTCGTGGAGGATGCCGCCGTAGCGCAGCTGCTTCAAATCTTGCTCGCTCAGCCCGAGCTCGCGGCCGATCTCCGCCGCCATGTCACCGACGCGCTGGCTGTGCCCGCGGGTGTACGCATCCTTGCTGTCGATGCTGTTCGCCAGCGCGAGGATGGTCTCGAGGTAGCCGCGCTCCAGCGACTCGTAGAGCCCGCGGTTCTCCTTGTCGTACGCGAGCAGCTGCTGGCTCATGTAGTTGAAGGTGCTGGCCAGCTCCCCCAGCTCGTTGCGCGTCTGGACCTGCACCTGAGTCCCGAACTCTCCCCGGGCGATCTCCAGCGCGCCGCGGGTGAAGCCCTTCAGTGGCCGGGTGAGCCCGCGGGAGAAGACCAGCGCCAGGACGAGCGCCACGCCGGCCGCGGCCACCAGCCCCAGGCCGATCCGCCGCTGCATCAGGTGCACCTGGGTATACGCCGCATCCAGGGGCTGCTCGCTCACCACCGCCCAGCCGGGACCGGGCATGATCGCGGATGCGGCGACCACCCGCCCCTCGCCCTCGCCGAAGTTGCCCACCCAGGTGACCTCGCGCTCGGGAGAGCCCTTCAGCATCTTCAAGGCAGGGGCCACCGCGGGCCGGGTGGACGCGTCCTCCCCGGCGTGCACCCGCTCCGGGGGACCGGCGAGCAGCCGCCCGTCGGCGTCGACCACGTAGGCGAATCCGGTGCTGCCCACGTGCTCGGCCTCGAGCGCCCGTCCGAGCCCGGCCAACGACAGCTCGGCGGCGACGTAGCCCCGTGCCGGATCTCCGAGAGGGAAGACGAAGGTGATGCTCGGCGGACGGCCGGGAAGGATGGTCGCCCGGCTCCAGCGGACCGTCTCCGGGCCCGGGCCGAGCAGCGCCCGCGCGCGCGCCTCGTGCTCGGCCACCTCGGTGGGAGGCAGGTCCTTCACGGCGAAGGCCTGCAGGCCGGGGAGCCGCTCGCCGCGCGCCGAGAAGACGGTCACCGCAGTGAGGTCTCGCCGCTCGGTGAGGACCGCTGCGAGGTGCGCGCGCTGCTCGGCCTGGGGCAGCGAGAGGAAGCCGGGCACCCGGGCGAGCGCGGTCGTGGCGCGCACCGGCGCGTCCAGGGCCGCGGTCGCCTTGAGCGAGACCTGCGCCACCCGCTCGGCAGCGAGCTCCTGCGCGTCCCGGGTGAGGAGCTCGCGGGTGTCGGAGAGCACGAGCAGGCCCACCAGGCCCGTCGACACGAGGGCCACGCCGAGCATCAGCAGGAAGATGGCGGTGAAGAGCCTCACTGCCAGGGAGTCTCCTTGACCTCGAGCTTGATGCGCCCCGGGACGAGCTGCACGGCGCGGGTGGCCGACGGTCCCAGGGAACCGTCCGGAAGCACCGCCCGCACCGTCCACCGGTACTTGCCGGCGGGGAGCCCGGGCACCGTCACCGTCGGCTGGGCGCTCCGCACCGTCTGCTTCCGCGGCCCAACGAGCTCGAGCACGTAGCCCATGGCGTCGGGCACCGGCTTCCAGGCGAAGCGGACGGGTCCCAGGCCGCCCGGCGCCGCCTCGAGGGCGAGCTTCAGCCCCGGCTCGGGCGAGATGAGGATCGGCGGCTCGGCGGGGCTCGTGCTGCCGCCGGCAGAGTCGAGCTGCGGCGTCCCCGGCGGCTCGCCACGGACGACGGTGAGCGTCTCGCCGGCGCGCACCGCCCGCGTGCGGCCCTGGGCCTCCACCCGCACCGGGACGCCCTCCCGGACCGCGACCCGGGTCCTCCCGTCCGGCTCGACGGCGACCGCGAAGTGCGAGCGCTCCTCACGCGCGTCGGCCAGAAGCTTCCATGCGCCATCGGCCTGGGCCGCCGCCTCGGCGTAGCGTGCGCGGGCGAGCAGCGACTCGGCCTCCGCCAGCCGCGCCTCGGCCTCGGTGCGCGCGCTCCCCGCCGGAGCCTGGCCGATGGCGCTCCTGGCGGACCCGATGGCGGCGACTGCCCGGGCGCGCTCGGGGCCCGGCACCTGGACGTGCGCGCCGGCGGCCGGCGCGCCGTCGAGGTGGTTGAAGGCGAGCAGCTCCGCTCCCGCACTCTCGCTGCCCAGCGTGCGCGCGGCGAGCTGCGCCAGCGATTCGCCGGGGCGGACCACGGCGTCGCCGGGCGGCGGGGCGCTGGTGGCCGCCGAGACGAGGAGCGCGAGCGCGGCTCTGAGGACCGAGCTCACTGGAAGACGATCTCCCTGCCGGCGCGCACCGTCGCCGCCGGCGTGCCGACGGTGAGGGACTGGTTGGCGGGGCGGTCGAGGGTGGCGTCGACTGCGCCACGGAGCACCGTCACGTCCGCCTGCGGACGTCCCGGCGCCGCGCGCGTCTCGGCGATGCCGAGCAGCGTGTCCTCGGACACCACCACCACCGTGCCGGAGGGGAAGCGCAGCTCGGCCGACCCGCCCCGCTCTGTGCGCAGCTTGTCGTCGTCGTAGAGGACCGTGCCGTTCACGGCGGCGAGCCACTCGTCGCCGGTGGCTCGCTTCACCGAGACCGCCCCCTTCACCTCGGCGAGGGTCGCCCGGGCAGACTGCTTCGGCGCCGGTGGCGCAGGCGGAGCCTGGGCATCACGGCGACACGCCGGAGCGCATACGAACAGCGACAGGCACAACGCCATCGGAATCCAGGGGCGAGGCACTTCCTTGACGCGAGTGTACTTCAGCCCGTCCTGTCCGGCGCTCACCCGCCCAGCCGGCGATGACGCAGCGCGGGGAGGTTCCGGCGCACCCGGGCGAGCAGCTCGGGGTCCACCTCGGCCAGGGCCAGCCCCTCGCCGTCCGAGGCCCGCGCCACCACCAGGCCCCACGGGTCTACGACCAGGGCGTGCCCGTAGGTCACGCGCTGCTCCGTGTGCCGGCCGCCCTGGGCGGGTGCGAGAACGTAGGCTTGGTTCTCGATGGCCCGCGCCCGGAGCAGGACCTCCCAGTGGTCCTTTCCGGTCATCAGGGTGAACGCCGATGGGACGGTGAGCAGCGTCGCGCCGGCACGGGAGAGCGCCCGGTAGAGCTCCGGGAAGCGCAGGTCGTAGCAAATGCTCAGGCCCACCGTACCCACCGGCGTCTCGGCGGTGACGGGCGCCTCGCCCGGGGCCACGGTGTCCGACTCGCGGTAGGTCGCGCCGTCGCCCACCTCGGCATCGAAGAGGTGAATCTTCCGGTAGACGGCCAGCTGCTGCCCCTCGGGGCCCAGCAGCACGCTCGTGTTGTAGACGCGGCCGCCCGGCGCGCCGGCCTCCATGATGGACCCGGCGAGCAGGTGGATCCGGAGCTGCCGCGCCAGCTCGGCGAACCGGGTCAGGCTGGGGCCGTCCAGCCGCTCCGCCGCCCCCGGCCGGTCCTTCTCGGACCCCATCCAGGCGACGTTCTCGGGCAGCCCCACCAGGGTCGCGCCTCGCTCGGCTGCCCGCCGGACGAGCCGGGTGGCGACCTCGAGGTTCTTCGTCCGGTCCGGTCCGGACGCCATCTGCACGGCGGCGATCAGCATGGAAGTCCCGAAAAGGGGTGTCGGCGCCCGACTGTAACCTCGCGACGGCAGGGTGCGCTGGCCCACCCAGCGTTGACAGTTCAGGGTCCAGCGGGCATGTGACAGGTCTCTTCAACACCCGAGGAGGTTCGCCATCGCTGCACCTGGAGCCACCAAGCGCCTGAAAGAGCTCGCCCGCCAGCAGAAGCAGCGCGAGAAGGCGGAGAAGCGCGAGCAGCGGAAGCGGGAGAAGTCGGAGCGGCCAGCCCCCGAGGCGGGGGTGGACCCCGACATCGCCGGCATCGTCCCCGGCCCGCAGCCGCCGCTGGAGTTTTGAGCCGCGCCCCGCCTGTCCCGGCCCGCTGCATGAATGTGCCCGAAGTCCGGGCAGTTCCGCTGTGGCGCCGGCCCTGATCGCCTTGCGCCGGTGCGGGCCCACGTGGTAGGCAGCCCGGCGACATTTTTCGAAGCTGCAGCACCTCGAAAAGTGGGCCCCGTGCCCGCTTTTTTCGTTTCTAGGGTCTCACATGGCCGAGAGCACCCACCGACAGGACGTCGTGACCCGCGCCGAGACGCTGGTGGACCCGCTCGTCCGCGCCGAGGGATTCGAGCTGGTGGAGCTCGAGTACGGCCGCGAGCCGCAGGGCTGGGTGCTGCGCCTGTTCATCGACCGTCCGGGCCGTGACCCGATGTCGAAGGAGGGCGGCATCGGCCTCGACGAGTGCGCGAAGGTCTCGCACGCGGTCGAGACCGCACTCGAGGTCGAGGACCTGGTCCCGCACACCTATGCGCTGGAGGTCAGCAGCCCCGGCATCAACCGGCCGCTCCGGCGCCCGGAACACTTCGCGAAGGTGGTGGGCAAGCGGGTGAAGGTGAAGACCTTCGGTCCCGTCGGTACGCCGCCACGCAAGAGCTTCACCGGCACGCTGGTTCAGTCGAGCGCGTCGGACATCACCCTGCAGGTCGAGGGCGGTGGGGCATTCCAGATCCCCATCCGCGACATCGCCAAGGCGAACCTCGACTTCGAGTTCTGACGACATCTCCCCTGGTAGGAAACGGAAAGCCCCATGGCGACGCCCAGCACTCCGTCCGTCAACCTCAATCTGGTCCTGGAGCAGGTGGCCAAGGACAAGGGAATCGAGAAGAGCGTCCTCGTTGCGACCCTCGAGGACGCGATGCAGACCGCGGCGAAGAAGCACTTCGGCCAGGACCGGAACCTCGAGGCCAAGTACGACACCGACAAGGGCGTGGTGGAGCTCTTCCAGGCCGTCACGGTCGTCGAGCAGATCACCGACCCCATCCAGGCGGTGAACCAGCTCACTTTGGACGAGGCGCGGAAGAAGGGGATGGAGGTCGAGCCCGGCGACGAGCTGGTGTTCCAGATCTTCTACCGGGACGAGGACGCCGCCGAGGCCAAGGCACAGGACGACCAGTACGGTGACATCCTCAAGCTGAGGACGTTCCGGCACGGCTTCGGCCGCATCGCCGCGCAGACCGCCAAGCAGGTCATCCTCCAGCGGACCCGCGATGCGGAGCGGGAGAACGTCTACAACGAGTACAAGGACCGGCGGAACGAGATCGTCACCGGCATCGCCCGGCGG
>CAZDSB010000414.1:0-2746 GCA_964507515.1 uncultured Myxococcaceae bacterium | reverse complement strand
GCCCGAAGATTCCCACCATCACCGCGATGGCCTGTGAGTTCTTCCGGGCCTCGCTGTCGAGAATCGGCAGCGACACAATCACCAACGCGACGAGGAGGAGGAGCCCACCGATGCCCAGCTTCGCTTCTCGACTCATGTCTGGCCCCCGTTACCCGACGATACCTCAGCGAACCGCCGCCACCGGCGCCGGCACGCAGACACCCTGGGCCAGCACCCGGCGCTCGGGAACGTCCTCGGGGTGCCGGAGCCGCTGGCGCATCCAGACCAGACGGACGACGTCGACCCGCTCGGTGCCATGCCGCGCGTTCCAGTCGCTGCACCACCACCTCAGCGTCGCCTGCCGCGCGTCCTCGACGGTCCGACGCTGGATGGTTCCGCGCGGCCAGTCCTCCATCATCGCCGCCGCCCAGTGACGCCATCGCCGATTCGAGAACCGCTCCGAGCCCATCCGCGGCCGGGTCACCGCGAGCTCGCCGCCGGTGAGCAGCTCCAGCGAATGTCCCCCCGGCTGGTTCCCCTCGATCGAGAACCACCCGTCCACCAGCGCGCCCTGGGTCCAGTACGGCGGCGAGAACACCGACCAGTACTGCTGGAGCCCCAGCGCGCGGGCAGTCGCCGCCACCGGCTCGAGGCGAACGCCCCGCGGCCAGAGATAGGAGGCGTTGAACAGCACCACCAGCGCCAGCAGCGGGGCCACCAGCGCCCAGCCCACCCGCGTCGCCCGCGCGGTGGTGGGGACCCCGACCGCACCGGGCTCCGTCCGCGCGGGCCAGAGTGTGCCGGGGAGCAGCGCGCTCCAGGCCGCCATGGCGATGGGCGGGAAGAGGCCCAGCCGGAGCATGGACCCCAGCGCGACGTGAAACGCCCAGAACGCTCCGACCACGGCGAGCCGCCAGCGCGGGCGCGGCCCGGCCACGACGAGCAGGGGCGCGAGCAGCTCGAAGCCGACCGCGGCGTAGCTCATCACGTGCAGCAGGGCCGGAAACGCGAGCAGCCACTGGCCGAGCGGCGTCTCGTAGCGGCCGATGGAGAGGGCGAGCGACAGCGCATCCCCGCTCCGCCACCAGGTGGACTCGAGCTTGGCCACCGCGCTCGACCAGTAAACGAGCACCAGCTGTCCCACGAAGCCCGCCGCGGCCGGTGTCGCCAGCAGCGGGCCCGCGGGAAGCCCGAGCGGATGCCACGCCTTTCCGGCGCGCGCATCGAGCGACCAGCGTGCGCCCCAGGGCAGAAGAATCGCCCAGACAAGCAGCACGCGGATGAGGTCGTCCTGGCCGTCGCGCAGCAGCGGATTCCGTCCGTGCAGGGAGATGGTGAGCAGCGCCGTCCCGGCCGTGGTCCAGAACGTCCGCCACCCGAGCACCATCGCCAGCGCGAACAGGGCGTGGACGACGAAGACCGCCGCCTCGAACCCGGAACCGCCTCCGAGCCGGTGCAGCGACCACCCCATGTCCCAGCTCCCGGGTGGAACCAGCGCCCGGGGCAGCACCCCGTCATCGGTGTAGTGGGCGCGGAGATCGAACGCCCGCAGCGCGAGGTCGAGGAGCAGCAGGCTCCCCAGCGCGATCCGGGCCGTGGCCAGGCTCCGCGTGTCCAGCGCGAAGAACGGTGGGCGCGTCGGTGACTCGGCCAGGCTCAACGGAGAGAGAGGGATTCGAACCCTCGATACCCTTTCGGATATGCAGGTTTAGCAAACCTGTGCCTTCAGCCTCTCGGCCATCTCTCCAAACCTGCGACTCTTCAAAGAGCGACGACGACGGAGGAAGTAGGATTCGAACCTACGAAGGGCTGTGAACCCTTGGCGGTTTTCAAGACCGCTGCCTTCAGCCGCTCGGCCATTCCTCCACGAAGGACGGGCCGAAAAGGGCCGCCTTCATACTCGATTCGCCCCCCGATGCAACCAGGGGGAGCGAGCTCACGCTGACCGTAACTCGGTCCTTCCACCCATGTACGGGCCGAGGACGTCCGGGAGCCGCACCGTCCCGTCCTCCCGCTGCCCGTTCTCCAGCAGGGCGACGAGGGTGCGCCCCACGGCCAGGCCGGACCCGTTGAGCGTGTGGCAGAGCTGGGGCTTCTCGCCCGCGGCGGGCCTGAAGCGGATCTTCCCCCGGCGCGCCTGGAAGTCGCCGCAGTTGCTGCACGACGAGATCTCCCTGAACTGCCCCGCGCCCGGAAGCCAGACCTCCACGTCGTAGGTCTTCGTCGAGGCGAAGCCCATGTCCCCGGTGCAGAGCAGCACCACCCGGTGGTGCAGCCCGAGCCGGCGGAGGATCTCGGTGGCGTCGTCCACCATCTGCTCCAGCGCCTCCATCGACTTCTCTGGCTTGGTGAACTTCACCAGCTCCACCTTGTGGAACTGATGCATGCGGATGAGGCCCCGGGTGTCCTTGCCGGGCGCGCCCGCCTCGGCGCGGAAGCACGGGCTGAAGGCGCAGTAGCGGAGGGGGAGCCGGTCGCCCTCGAGGATCTCGTCCGCGTGGTAGTTGGTGACCGGCACCTCGGCGGTGGGGATGAGGAACCGCTCGTCCGGCCCTGCCGTCTTGAACGCGTCCTCCTCGAACTTCGGCAGCTGGCCGGTGACGGTCATCGCCGCGCGGTTGACGAGGTACGGCGGCAGGACCTCCGAGTAGCCCCGGGAGGTGTGGACGTCGATCATGAACGTCGCCAGCGCCCGCTCCAGCCGCGCCAGGTCGCCGCGGTAGAAGACGAAACGGCTTCCGGACACCTTCGCCGCGCGCTCGAAGTC
>CAZDSB010000413.1:0-11652 GCA_964507515.1 uncultured Myxococcaceae bacterium | reverse complement strand
TCGTCTTCAGCAGCAACCGGACCGGCGGCTCGATGCTCTGGGTGATGACCTCCGAGGGGCAGAACCAGAAGATGCTCCCCCTGGAGAAGGGCGAGTACAGCACGCCCGACTGGGGCCCCTGACGCGCGCGCCGGCGTCAGCGCCGCGCCAGCTGGATCAGCACCAGATCCGAGTTGTCCTTCACCTGCTCCAGCACCAGCTCGTGCCCGTCGGGCGACAGGTCGAAGTCGCGCACGTCGACGTCCAGCGGCAGCTCCAGCAGCGGGTCCTCGGCGCCGGACTCGAGATCGACGCGCACCAAGTTCTTGTGGCCGATCTCTCCACGGAGCACCAGCAGGGCCCGCTGCCCGGGGAGAAACGCGAGGTGGCGGGTTCCCCGGTTCAGGGTGGGCGCGCGCAGGACCGGGCGGCCTTCGTCCGCGCCGACGATGTGCACCGGGAAGGTGGTGCCCACGTCGGCCCCCGAGAACGCCACCAGGGCTCCGTCGCTGGACCACGCGGGCTCGAGCGCGTGCTCCGCGGCGAGCACCGACGGCGCACCCCCGTCGAGTGAAACGCGGAGCAGGCGCGGCGAGCCGTCCTGCAGCGCGGAGACCACGAGGCTGCGCCCGTCGGGCGCCCAGGCAGAAGACCCCTGGACGTCGAGGCCGGGGGCGACCTCCCGCGCGCCGGTTCCGTCCGCGTTCACGACCGTGAGCGAGGTGCGGCCATCCCTGCGTACCGCGAAGGCGACCCTCCGGCCGTCGGCGGAAGGCGTGGCGGCACCGACGAGACGGCCACCGGCGGCGCTCCAGATCTCCGTCGCCGCGTCTCCCTCGAGGCGCCAGACCGCGTCCCCCGCCTCCCGGGAGCTGACGTAGAAGAGCGCGCCGGCACCGAGGCGCGGAGACCTCCCGTTCACGGTGGTGAGCGGGACGCGGCTCGCGTCCGCCATGTCGAGGCGCGGGCCGCCCATGCGCAGGCGCCAGAACGTCGTCCTGGGGATGGCGCGGGTGGCGACGAGCCGCCGGCCGTCGGCGCTCGACGAGAGGGAGGTGTAGCGATCCAGCGGCGAGCCCAGCCGCTCTCCCGCGCCGGTCCGCACATCGAGGCCGTGGATCGACGGGCCGGATCCATCGGGGCCGCTGGCCAGGTAGAGGACGGTTCGTGAGTCGACGAACACCGGGTGGCTCACGCGACCGTCGTGGTGGGTGAGGCGCCGGGGCGTTCCACCGGACAGGTCGACCCGCCAGAGGTCCATCCGATCCGGCACCGAGCCCTGGACGAAGATCAGGAACGTTCCGTCCGGCGACCACAGCGGGAAGTGCGAGTGGAGCCCCGCCGGGGCGACGAGGATCTGCTGCGGCTGGGCATCCGGCGCGGCCCCGCGCACGAAGGTCGGGTCCCCGGGACCGGGCGTGTGGTACGCGAGCCGCTCGCCATCGGCTGACCAGTCGTATTCCGCGACGCCTTCGAGGTAGGGGCGGGGGGGACCACCGAGCAAGGGCGCAGCCCAGATGGAGATCTCCGGCTTGCCCGACCCGGCCGGGCGACGCCCCCAGAACGTCACGAGGCTTCCGTCGGGAGAGAACCCCAGCGTGCGCACCGAGGGGTTGACCAGCTCGAGCGCGCTCCCGCGGGTGAGGTTGGTGAAGCCGGCCGTCCCGAGCTGGGTGACCCACACGTCCATCCGGCCGTCTCGGTCCGACTGGAAAGCGACGAAGCGTCCGTCGCGGGACACGGCCGCCGCCTGCTCGGTGCCGTCGAAGTCGGTCAGGACCTGGAAGCGCGCCCCCGCGAGGAGCTGCTCCCCCGTGCGTCCGCCCGGACGCAGGGCCCACACGCCCAGCGCGACCACCAGCACGAGCCCCCCGCCCACCCAGGCCACCGTGGAGCGGATCCGCGCCGGTGCCCGGGCCGGAGCGTCTGCCGCGGCCGGCTCCGGGGAGACGGGAGGGACTGTCTCGGGCTCGACGACCGGGGCGCGGCTCCGGGCCCACGCGTCCAGCTCGCTCCGGAACGCGTACACCGAGCCCATCCGGTCGTGCTGGTGGCGATGGACCGGCATCCCCTCTCGCTTCTCCCAGCGCTGGACGGTGGTGACGTCCCGCCGCAGGTATCCGGCGATCTCCTTCCACGAGTCCAGACGCTCGGAGGGAGGCGGACTGCCCGGCGGGTTGCTGGGGGCGGTGGGAACGGGCATCGGGCACGGCAAAGTACCGCACCTCACGGCACTCCACGGCGCGGGGGTCTGCGCCGCGGTTCACCCGTTGAGAGCTCGGGCCCCTGACCGTCTCCTGGCGCCGCTCCGACTCCGGAGTCCTCACCCAAGGAGACACACATGCGACACACGCTCGGGATGCTGCTGCTGTCCGGAACCCTGCTCGCCGGGACGGCGCAGGCGACGGACGCGAAGGGCTTCAAGGGGGTCACCCTCGCCACGGGGTCCTTCGAGGATCTCAACCTGTTCAACCACTGGTTCCTCTCGCCCCCACCGGGGCGTTCGAGCCCCCACAAGCATTCGCCGCGCAACCTCTGGTACGCGCACCTCCGGACACACGGGACATCCGACCTCTTCGTCCAGGACAACACCTGGGAGCCGGGGGGCTCCACCGGCTGGCACACCCACCCGGGCGCGAGCCTCATCATCGTCACCGAGGGCACGGTGACCGCCTACGAGGGGGACGAGAGCGACTGCACGCCCCACGTCTACACCGTCGGAGACACCCTCGTGGACCCGGGAGGGAGCCACGTTCACCTCATCCGCAACGAGACTGCCGTACGCGCCAAGACCATCGCGGTCCAGCTGGTGCCGAAGGGGCCCATGCGCCGCATCGATGCGCCGGCCCCGGGCAACTGCCCCTTCTGACCGCCAGCCGACGGGACGGAGGAGCACAGTCGCCCTCCGTTCCGGAAGTGGCGAGGCGCACCGCGGCCGCTCTCTGATATCCCCCCGGTCGGCATGTCCGACCTCGTCATCACGGTCCGTCCGGCGCAGCAGGGTGACGCCCCGGCGCTGGTGCAGCTGTTCGAGCAGCTCGGTTACGCCACCGACGAGCCCACGCTGCGCACGCAGCTGGAGCACTTCGGCCGGGGCGGCGCCTTCGCGCTGGTGGCCGAGCTGTCGAGCAACGCGCTCGCCGGCGTGGCGACGGTCGCCGTCCACCCCCGGCTCTACACCCGGTCTCCGTCCGCGCAGCTGACCGCGCTCGTGACCGATCGCGCCGCCCGCCGCCACGGAGTGGGGCGTGCGCTCACCCGCGCCGCGGCGGAGATCGCCCGCGAGGCCGGCTGCGAGAAGCTCTACGTGCGGACCAACCGCCGCCGCCAGGAGTCACCCCCGTTCTACCGGAGCCTGGGGTTCCAGGAGACGCACCTCACCTTCGACCTCCCGCTCCGGACGGGCGCCCCGCGGTGAGACGGCCGGAGCCCTCGCCGCTCGCCGCGCACTGGACGCTCGATCCGGAGATCACCTTCCTCAACCACGGCGCCTTCGGGGCCTGCCCGCGGGAGGTGCTCGCGCTGCAGTCCCAGCTTCGCGCGCGCATGGAACGGGACCCGATCGACTTCTTCGTCCGCGCCGTGGAGCCCCTGCTGGACGAGGCCCGCGGGCGGCTCGCGGAGTTCCTCCACGCCGATACGGACGACCTGGTCTTCGTGGACAACGCCACCGCGGGGGCCAACACGGTGCTCCGCTCCCTCGCCTTTCGACCGGGGGACGAGCTGCTCACCACCGACCACGTCTACAACGCGTGCGGCAACGCGCTCCGCTGGGTCGCCGAGCGCGCCGGGGCCAGGGTGGTGGTGGTACCGCTGGGCTTGCCGCTCCAGGGCCCGGAGCAGGTCGTCGAGGCCGTGCTGGACGCCGTGAGCGATCGCACCCGGCTGGCGTTGCTCGACCACGTCACCAGCGCGACCGCGGTGGTGTTCCCGATCGAGTCGCTGGTTCCTGCGCTCCAGGCCCGCGGGGTGGACGTCCTCGTTGACGGGGCACACGCGCCGGGGATGGTGCCGGTCGACCTCCGGGCGCTCGGCGCCGCGTACTACACCGGCAACTGCCACAAGTGGCTCTGTGCTCCGAAGGGAGCCGGATTCCTCCACGTACGCAAGGACCGCCAGGCGGCCATCCGTCCTCTGGTGGTGAGCCACGGCGCCAACTCGCCGCGGACCGACCGCTCGCGCTTCCACCTCGAGTTCGACTGGACCGGCACGCGCGACCCATCGCCGTTCCTCTGCGTGCCTCGGGCCATCGAGCTCGTTGGCGGTCTCGTCCCGGGCGGCTGGCCCGAGGTGCGCGCCCGCAACGGCGCGCTGGCCCGTCGCGCCCGGTCGCTGCTCTGCGAGGCGCTGGGCGCGGCCCCGCCCTGTCCGGAGTCGATGCTCGGCTCGCTGGCCGCGGTCGAGCTTCCGGAAGGGCCAGAAGCCCGACCGGCGGCGCTTCCGGACCGGGACCCGCTCCACATCCTGCTCTTCGAGCGGTACCGGATCGAGGTGCCGGTCTACGCCTGGCCGTCGGCAGCACGGAGATGGATCCGGGTGTCGCCGCACCTCCACAACTCCGAGGCGCAGTACCTCTTCCTCGCCCAGGCGCTCCGGGAAGCGATGGCCCCCTGACAGGCCGGGTCGGATAAGGTCGGTCGCCGCATGGCCGGTCCCGACACCGCGCTCCTCGTCGTCGACGTGCAGCGCGACATCCTGAAGGGCAAGGGTGGTGCCGACGCGCAGGCCGCGCTGGAACGGACCGTCGAGCGCATCGCGGCGCTCCAGGATCGCGCGCGTCGCCGAGGCTTCCCCGTCATCCACGTGCAGCACGACGGGGACCTCGGCCACCGGCTGGAGCGCGGGACGGAGGGCTGGGGGATCCGACCGGAGGTCGCCCCGCGGGCCAGCGAGCCGGTGGTCCACAAGCGCAGCTGCGACGCGTTCTTCGAGACCCGGCTGGCCGAGATCCTCAACACGCAGCAGATCCGCCGCCTGGTCATCGCCGGGTGCATGACCGAGTACTGCATCGACACCACCTGCCGGCGCGCGGTGTCGCTCTTCCGCGACGTCGTGCTCGCGGCCGACGGCCACACCACCGGGGACTCGGAGCAGCTGTCCTTCGCGCAGATCGTCGCCCACCACAACCGCGTCCTGGACGGGTTCTCGGCCGGGCGGTGGAGCGTCCAGGTCGTCCCCTGCGCTGACATCGGCTGGTCGCTCGGATGAGCCGGCTGGCCGCGGTGGACGTCGGCACCAACTCCGTCCTGCTGCTCGTAGCCGAGCGTGGCCGCGACGGCGTGTTGCGTCCCGTTCGCGAGGAGGCGGACATCACCCGGCTCGGGCGCGGGGTGGACCGGACCGGGGTGCTGTCCAGCGAGGGGATGCAGGCGACGCTGGACGTCCTGGCGCGGTTCGCTGCGCTGGCGAGGCAGGACGGGGCGCGGGCGCTGGTCGTCACCGCCACCTCGGCGGCGCGGGACGCGCGGAACGGGTCGGAGTTCCTGGACCGCGCCCGGGAGCGCACCGGGGCGAAGGTCGAGATCCTCACGGGCGACGAGGAGGCACGGCTGTCGTACCTCGCGGTGGCGCAGGACTTCGCCGCCGAGGCGGGCGAGGCCGGGCTCCTGGCGATCGACGTGGGCGGCGGGTCGACCGAGTTCGTGCACGGGAGAGGAAGGCAGGTGCTCTTCCGGAGGAGCCTCGACATCGGCTCGGTCCGGCTGACCGAGCGCTGTGTCCGGAGCGATCCGCCGGCCGACGCCGAGCAGGAGGCGATCCGCGACGTGGTCCGCCACGCGCTGTCCGTCCTGCCCTCCTTTCCGCGCGAGGTCCGGGTGGTGGGCATCGCCGGCACGGTCACCAGCCTCTTCGCGATCGAGCACGGCATCGAGCCCTACGACTCGGCGCGGGTGCACGGTGGGTGGCTCCCGGTGGAGGAGGTGGCCCGGGTGCGCGCGCGGCTGTGCGCGGTGCCGGTCGCCGAGCGGCGGGTCCTTCCGGGAATGCAGCCCAAGCGTGCCGACGTGCTGCCCGCCGGGGCCCTGCTCTTCGAGACGGCGCTCGGCCATCTCGGGGCCCAGGGAGCGCGGGTCTCGGACCGGGGCCTGCGGTGGGGAGTCCTGCTCGATCGATGGGAGACGCTCGGATGACCGCAACGAATCCTGCCGTCCCGGCTCCTGTGCCATCCGCGGTTCGCAGCGCGCTCCCTGGCGCCGGCTACGCGCTGGGGGTCCTCACCTTCATCAACGTCATCAACTACCTGGACCGCTACCTGGTCGCCGGCATCCTCCCGCGGATCGAGGACTCGCTGCACATCGACCACGCGCAGGGAGGGCTGCTCCAGTCGATCTTCATCGTCGTGTACATGCTGGTCGCTCCGGTCGGCGGGTACGTCGGCGACCGCTATCCCCGTCGTTGGGTCCTCTCCCTCAGCATCCTCATCTGGAGCTTCGCCACCTTCGGATCGGGCCTCGCCGGCACGTTCGCCGTCCTGCTCGCGGCGAGGGCTCTCGTCGGCGTCGGCGAGGCGGGGTACGGGACCGTCTCTCCGGGGCTCATCGCCGACTTCTTTCCCTTCTCCCAGCGAACGCGCGCCCTGTCGGTGTTCTACGTCGCGATCCCGGTCGGGTCGGCGCTGGGGTTCGCGCTCGGCGGCTGGATCGGCAACACCTGGAGCTGGCACGCGGCGTTCTTCGTGGGCGGGCTCCCGGGTCTCCTGGCCGCGGTCCTCGCGCTCCGCATGCAGGAACCGCCCCGCGGAGCGACCGAGGAGGGAGGGGCAGCCTCGCAGCCCAAGATGCCGTTCCTGGAAGGCCTCCGCGCCCTGCGGTCCAACAGCTTCTACTGGGTCAGCGTCGCAGGCCTGACGCTGATGACCTTCTCCATCGGCGGGCTCGCGGTGTTCATGCCGACGTTCCTCGAAAAGGAGCGCGGCGTTCCTCCGGCGCAGGCGGCGATCGTGTTCGGCGGCCTCCTCTGCGTCTCCGGGCTGGTGGGAACGCTGGTGGGCGGAGTGCTGGGCGATCGTGCGGAGCGCAAGTCCTCGACGGGAGGGCTGTGGCTCTCCGGCTGGGGGATGCTCCTCGCAGCGCCCTTCATGGTCTGGGCCGCGTACAGCGGAACGGTGCCGATCATCTACGCCACGTCCTTCGTCGCGATGTTCCTGGTGTTCCTCAACAACGGACCTCTGAACGCCGCCATCGTGAGCGCGGTGCCGCCGCTGTTTCGCAGCTTCGCCGTCGGGCTGAGCGTCCTCGCCTACCACGCGCTCGGAGACGCGATCTCACCGCCGATCATCGGATGGCTCGGGGACCGCCTCAGCCTCGGGCACGCCATCGCGCTGAACGCGATTCCGGTATTCCTGGGCGGGCTTCTGCTGGTGATGGGCGCCAGGCTGCTGCACGGGCCTCCGGCGCCGAGGGTCACCGCCTGAACGACCGACGTCCTCCGTGTTGAATCCACCGGGGGGGTCGACTAGTCCGGAACTGCATGACGTCGTCCTCGGCTGGACCCTGGGTGCGCAGCGTGGGGACGGCGCTCCCTCCGAACTGGGTGGACCAGGAGACGTTGATCTCGGCCTTCCGGGAACACTGGGCCCGCGAGCATTTCAACGTTGAACGGATCGAGGAGCTCCACCGCTCCGTCCAGGTGGGCGGCCGCTACCTGGCGCTCCCCCTCGACGAGTACCTGCCGCTGGAGCGGTTCGCCGATCGCAACGAGGCCTTCAACCGCGTGTCCCTCGAGGTGGGCGAGCAGGCCGTGCGCCGCGCCCTCGATGCCGCGGAATTGCAGCCCCGTGACGTCGACCACCTGTTCTTCGTCACCGTGACCGGCATTGCCACCCCGTCGCTGGATGCTCGATTGATGAACCGCCTGGGCCTGCGCCCGGACGTCAAGCGCACCCCCGTCTTCGGCCTGGGGTGCGTCGCCGGCGCGGCCGGGACCGCCAGGGCGAGCGACGTGCTACGCGCGTTCCCGGACCAGGTGGCGGTGATGCTCTCGGTCGAGCTGTGCTCGCTCACCCTGCAGCGCGAGGACGTGAGCATCGCCAACGTGATCGCCAGCGGGCTGTTCGGCGACGGCGCCGCGGCCATGGTGCTCTCCGGCGCCGAACGTCCGCCGACGCGCGCCGCGCCCCGCGTGCTCGCCACGCGCAGCATCTTCTACCCGGACACCGAGCGCATCATGGGCTGGGACGTGGTGGAGGGCGGGTTCAAGGTCGTCCTCAGCGCGAAGGTGCCGAGCCTCGTCACCGAGCACGTCCGCTCCGACGTCGACGGCTTCCTCGAGTCGCAGGGGCTCCGGCGCAAGGACATTCGCCACTGGGTCGCCCACACCGGCGGCCCGAAGGTCCTCCAGGCCTTCGAGACCGCGCTGGAGCTGCCCCCCGAGGCGCTTCGCCGCTCGTGGGACTCGCTGCGCAGGACGGGAAATCTCTCCTCGGCCTCGGTGCTCTTCGTCCTCTCCGAGCTGCTCGCCGCGAACGAGGCCCGCCCGGGGGACCTGGGCATGCTGATGGCGATGGGCCCGGGCTTCTGCGCCGAGCTGGTGCTGCTCCGATGGTGACCTCGGTCCAGCTCTACCTCGGCCTGCTGCTCGGGGTCGCGCTGGAGCGGGGGGCGGAGCTGCTGCTGTCGGCGCGCAACGCCCGGCTGGCCCGCGCGCGCGGCGGCGTGGAGAGCGGGCGCGGGCACTACCCGGTGATGGCCGTCTTCCACGGCGCGTTCCTGGTGGCCTGCGCGCTGGAGGTGCTGCTCCTCCACCGGCCCTTTCCGGGGGCGCTGGGATGGCTCGCGCTCGCGGTGGTGCTCGGCGCGCAGGCGCTGCGCTACTGGGCCATCGCCGCGCTGGGCTGGCGGTGGAACACCCGCATCCTCGTCGTGCCCGGCGCGGCGCCAGTGACCGGCGGGCCCTACCGCTTCGTGCGCCACCCCAACTACGTGGCCGTCATCGCCGAGACGGTGGCCCTGCCGCTGGTGCACGGGGCCTGGTTGACCGCCGTGGTGTTCGCGCTGGGCAACGTCTGGCTGCTCCGGGTGCGCATCCGCGCCGAGGAGCGAGCCCTGGGCGCGCCGTGGCAGCACGCCTTCGCCGGGCGGCCCCGCTTCGTCCCCGGAGGGAACGGTGGCCACTGAGTCCCAGGTCCTGGAGGCCATCCGCAGCATCGCCCGCACCGAGCTGGAGATGGAGCGGCCCATCACCCCGGAGGACGACCTGCTCCGCGACCTGCTGCTGGACAGCCTCGGACTGACCGTCCTCGCGGTGGGCCTGGAGAACCGCTTCCGGGTGAAGCTGAGCGAGGAGGACGCCACCGGGGTACAGACGGTGGGGGACCTCGCGCGCCACGTCGCCTCGCGCACGGAGGCCACCGGATGAGGCCGGCGCGGCTCCAGGGCGCGCCGCAGCCGCGGGCCCGCCACGCGACGCTCGTCGAGGCACTGCAGAGGGCAGCGGCCTCGGGACGTCGGGGCCTCACCTTCGTGTCGGCCGACGAGACCGAGACGGCGCTCGGCTGGGACGACGTCCTCGACCGTGCGGCGCGGGTGGCCGGTGCGCTGGCGTACCTCGGGGTGCGCCGGGGCGAGCGCGTGGCGATGGTGCTGCCGACCGGCCCGGAGTTCATGGACGCGTTCTTCGGAGCGCTCCTGGCCGGAGCAGTCCCGGTGCCGCTCTATCCCCCGGTCCGCCTCGGGCGGCTGCCCGAGTACCACGCGACGACCGCGCGGATGCTCCGGCTCTCGGGCGCGGTGGTCCTCCTCTCGGACGGCCGGGTGGGACGCCTCCTCGGCGAGGCGGTGCGGCGCTCGGGACCACGGCTCGGGCTCCGGAACGTCCAGGCGCTTCGCGAGTGGGATGCGCCGCCCGTCGTGTCGAGCGCGGATCCGGGCGGCCTGGCGCTCGTCCAGTTCTCGTCGGGGAGCACGGTGGATCCGAAGCCCGTCGCCCTCTCCCACCGGGCGGTGCTCGCACAGACCGACGCGCTGCGGGCGCTGATGCCGGACGACACGCCGGAGGACCCGCAGCTCGGGGTGAGCTGGCTGCCGCTCTACCACGACATGGGGCTCATCGGCTGTCTGCTGAGCGCGGTCACCTACCCCGGTCCGCTGGTGCTGCTCGGCCCGGAGGTGTTCCTCGGACGGCCCGCGCTGTGGCTGCGGGCGCTGTCTCGCCACGGCGGCACCATCTCCGTCGCGCCGAGCTTCGCGTTCGCGGTCTGCGCGCGGCGGGTGAAGGACGAGGAGATGGAGGGGACGGACCTGTCGCGATGGCGCCTGGCGATGAACGGCGCGGAGCAGGTCTCGGTCGAGGCGGCCCGGCGATTCTCGGAACGGTTCCGCCGCTGGGGCTTCCGTCCCTCCGCGCTCATCCCGGTCTACGGGCTGGCCGAAGCTGCCCTCGCGGTGACCTTCTCGCCGCCGCGCGGCTCGCTCCGGACCGTCGCGGTGGACCCGGTGGCGCTCGCCCGCGAGGGTCGCGCACTCCCCGGCGCTCGCACGCTGGCCAGCGTGGGCATCCCCGTCCCTGGCGTCTCGGTCGAGGTGCGGGACGAGTCGGGCGCCGTCGCGCCGGAGGGCACGGTCGGACGGATCTACGCCCGAGGGCCCTCGGTGATGGACGAGTACCTCGGGCAGCCCGAGGCGACGCGCGCCGTTCTCGATGGGGGATGGCTGGACACCGGGGACCTCGGCTTCGTGCAGGACGGCGAGCTGGTGGTGTGCGGGCGGGTGAAGGACGTCGTGGTGCTCCGGGGAGCGAACCACGCGCCGCAGGAGTTCGAGGACGCGCTCGACGGGGTCGCCGGCGTCCGCGCCGGATGCGCGGTGGCGCTCGGGTTCGTCCCGCCCGGAGCAGATGGCGAGGAGCTGCTGCTCCTCGTGGAGACGATGGCCGGGGCCCGCCCGGATCTCGTGGATCGCATCCTTGCCGCGGTCGCCGAACGCACCGGCGTCCGTCCGCACACGGTCCAGCTGCTGGCGCCTGGCACCCTGCCCCGGACCTCGAGCGGCAAGCTGCGCCGCTCCGAGGCGCTGCGGCGCTGGAGCAGCGGCACGCTCCACCCGCCGGCCCGGGTGACCGCCGCGCGCCTGGTGGGTGAGATGCTCCGCTCGGCGCTCGCGCTGGCGCGTGGCCGTCCCACCCCGGAGCCCGAGACGTGAGCCTCGCCCCCCGAGACGTCGCCGTGGTCGGCGGCGGGCCGGCGGGCCTCGCGGTGGCGGCGCTCGCGGCGCGGCAGGGTCTGTCGGTGACGCTGCTCGAGCGGGAGCCGCTCCCGCACGACAAGGCGTGCGGCGAGGGGGTGATGCGCCCGGGCCTGCGCGTGCTGCAATCGCTCGGCGTCCTCCAGCGCCTGCCCGGGACGGACGCGGGCGCCATCCGCGGCGTCCGGTACGTGCAGGAGGACGGCAGCGCCCTGGAAGGCCCGCTCCCGGGCTCGGGTGGCCTGGGCATCCGCCGCACGGCCCTCTCATCGGCGCTGCTGGAGGCGGCGGCCGCCGCGGGCGTGGAGGTCCGCGACCGGACGGCGCTCCGCTCCTACCGACGGACGGACGAGGCGATGATGCTGGAGACGGACACGGAGGCCCTTCCGGCGCGGGTGCTGGTCGCCGCGGACGGACTGCACTCCGCCCTGCGCCGCGCCGAGGGGCTCGACCTTCCGCCTCGCGGCGGCCGGCGCTTCGGGCTCCGGCAGCA
>CAZDSB010000412.1:0-4190 GCA_964507515.1 uncultured Myxococcaceae bacterium | reverse complement strand
GCCAAGGCAGGGGACCTCCAGACCGCACAGGCCCTGTACCTCGAATTCACCCGGAAATGGCCAAAGGACGATCTGGCGGGCGATGCCCACTTCTCGCTGGCCGAGTCGTACTACGGCCAGGACAACTGCCCGGACGCGCTGCCGGAGTACGGGCAGCTGATCAAGAACTTCGGCAAGTCGAAGTCCGTGCCACTGGCCTACGTGCGCAGCGGCGACTGTTTCGCGCGGCTGAAGAACCCCGAGGCCGCCCGGCTCGCGTACGAGCAGGTGGTGAAGGACTACCCGAAGTCCTCCGAGGCCAAGATGGCCCAGAAGGGCCTGTCGGGACTGAAGAAATCGACCACGACCAAGGGCAAGAAGTAGCCCTCCGGCGGTTGTGAAACGAGTCCCCGGCTGTTAGAGACGCCTGCTTCGCCCGCCGGTCCTCCGGGGACATCACGTCGCCCGGGGCAAGGCGGTCCGACACACTGGAGCCGTACGCACCATGAAGCCTGACCTTCATCCGGTCTACCCGCCCTCCCGCATCACCTGCGCCTGCGGCAACGTGATCGAGACCCGCAGCACGCGTGGCTCATTCCACGTCGAGATCTGCTCGGCCTGCCATCCGTTCTTCACCGGCAAGTACAAGCTGGTCGACACCGAGGGCCGCGTGGAGCGGTTCCGCAAGAAGTACGAGTCGAAGCCGGCTGCCGGCGCGACTGCGAAGAAGGCGCCGAAGGCCAAGGCGTAGCGGCCCTCCTCCTCCCGAGGTGAGCGAGCGTCCGTACATCGGTGGGCAGGCGGTTCTGGAGGGCGTGATGATGCGCTCTCCGGCCAGCCTGGTCGTCGCCGTGCGCCGCCCGGACGGGCAGATCGCCGTCCGCGAGGAGGTCTGGGAGACGCTCTGGCCGAAGGCGCGATTCCTCCGCAAGCCGTTCTTCCGCGGCGCGGTGGTGCTCATCGAGTCGGTGTGGAACGGCTTCAGCGCGCTCGCGTTCAGCGCCGAGCAGGCCGAGTCCGACGTGCCACCGACCTCCGCGGCGCCGGCCGTCGCCGCGACCGGGGCGAAGCCCACCGGCGACCTCGCGCGCGGGCTGATGCTCGGGGTGTCCTTCCTCTTCATGGTGGGGCTGTTCATCGCCGCGCCGCATCTCCTCACGCTCGGCGCGTTCAAGCTGCTGGGCCGTGACCCGAGCCTGAAGGGGCTGCTCTTCCACCTGGTGGACGGCGCGTTCCGGATCGCCATCCTCGTCGGCTGGCTCGCGCTGGTGGCGCGGACGAAGGATGCGCAGCGCCTGTTCCAGTACCACGGGGCAGAGCACAAGGCGATCTGGACCTACGAGTCGCGCTTGCCGCTCACGGTGGAGAACGCGCGCGGCTTCACCACCCAGCATCCGCGCTGCGGCACGAGCTTCCTCTTCGTCGTCGTGGGCGTCGCGGTGCTGCTGCACATCGTGGTGCTCCCGTTCGCCCCGACGGTCTCCGGCGTGAGCCCGCTGCAGACGCTCTTCGTGCTGGGTCTCAAGATCCTGCTCGCCTTCCCCGTGGCGGGCATCGCCTACGAGCTGCAGAAGCGCTCGGCACGCGCGGACTGTCCGCGGGTCCTGAAGGCGCTGGTCAGCCCCGGCCTGTGGCTGCAGCGGATCACGACGGTGGAGCCCACCGACGACCAGCTGGAGATCGCGCTGCTCGCCCTGGACCGGGCGCTTGCCCGCGAGGAAGGGCGGCCGCGCGCCACCGACGGCGTGCAGGTGTATCCGGACTTCGCGGTCGCCGCCGCGGCCTGATTCGCCGGGAGAGGCTCCCTGGTGACGCTCCGTGCGTCACTCACCATCATGTTCGGGGGCCCGGTCTTCGTTCCTCACGAGACGGAGATCGAGGATCACGACCCGGAGTTGCTCGACGCCATCCGTCGCTCCTGACACCCATCCCTGTAGCACTCGATCCAAAATTGCCCGGATCGATCGCTCCTGTAGCGTGCCCCGGGCATGCCCAGCACTGCGCGCGCAGCCCGTCCCCTCCCACCGAGCTCACCCTTTCCCGAAGTCCGTGCGTGGGCCGCCGGCCCCGGCTGGGCGCTACAGGGGGGCGACTGCGTCGAGCGGCTCGCCGCGCTGCCCGCAGAGAGCGTGGACCTCGTCTTCGCCGATCCGCCGTACTTCCTGAGCAACGGCGGCTTCACCTGCCAGTCCGGCCGCCGGGCACCGGTCGGGAAGGGCACCTGGGACGCCTCGCGCGGCATCGACGCGGACCACCGCTTCACCCGCGCGTGGATCGAGGCCTGCGGGCGGGTGCTGAGGCCCGCCGGCTCGCTGTGGATCTCCGGCACCCAGCACGTGATCTTCTCCGCCGGATTCGCGCTCCAGTCCCTCGGCTGGCGGCTGCTCAACACGGTCACCTGGTACAAGCCGAACGCCAGCCCGAACCTTTCCTGCCGCTACTTCACCCACAGCTCGGAGATCCTGATCTGGGCCGCGCCCCGGCGCCCCGGGCGGCTCCAGCACCGGTTCGACTATCCGCGCATGAAGGCCGAGAACGGCGGCAAGCAGATGCGCGACGTCTGGGCGCTCCCGCGGCCCGGCGAGGACGAGCTCGACGGCGGCGGTCAGGGGCGCATCTGGACCCTCACCAGCCCGCGCCAGGACGAGAAGGCGCACGGGAAGCACCCCACCCAGAAGCCCGTTGCCCTGCTCCGCCGCATCATCGAGGCCACTGCCCCCGAGGGCGGCCTGGTGCTCGATCCGTTCTCGGGCAGCGGGACGACGGGCGTCGCCGCGCTCCGTCTCGGCCGCCGCTACCTCGGGATCGAGCAGGATCCGACCTGGCTGGCGCTCGCCCGGGCACGCCTCGAGGCGGAGTCCGAGGGCGCCACGCCGACCGGACGGGACCTCTTCGGTCCTCGCCGCACCCGGGCGCGTGGCTGAGCGGCCATGGAGCTGAACGATCTCGAGCGCGCGGTCCTGGAGAAGCTCTTCGCCGGCGACCATCCGAGCTTCCCCGCCCTCCGCGCGCAGCTGGAGCGGGTCCGGGTCCTCGAGCGCACCTTCAGTGGCGTGGGCTTCTTCTCCGACCTGATCGTCCCCGAGGAGGTCGCCCCGGCGCGGATCGGCAAGGACGCGGTGTGGTTCGGCGACGTCTTCGCCGACTTCGATGGGCTCGCACACGGAGCGACGTTCGTCGTCCGGATCGCCGAGGGGCGGCTGGAGATGCTGGAAGGCTCGACGGTGGACGAGCCGTGGCCGCCGGAGGGCACGGCCTTCCAGCTTCGCTACGAGGCGCTTCCGCGGACGTTCGACACGCTCGACTGACCGGACAGGCGAAGCTGCCTCTCGATGAGGTCCTTCCGAGGGACTCCCGCGTCTCCGGCGTTCCCGTAGAGGCGACAGCTCCGCCCCGACGGTCCTCGCTCGCCGGCGACGTCGACGCCGTCGATCAGGATGGTGGGGGAGCCCCACGCGCGGAGCTCCACTGGCGTGGATGCCGCATCGACGTCGACCTGCTCCACGGCAACCTCGCCGAGGCCCGCGGAGTCCAGCGCCTGCCGCAGCACCCGCTGCGCGGCGTCGACGTGTGGGCACCCCTGAAAGAACAGCAGCTGGACTCTCATGCGCCCTTGCGCAGCAGCGACTCCACGCCCGCGGCGGCGATGACGTGGTACCGCTTCCGGTACCGCTGGGCCCAGGCCTCCGCCAGGCTTCTCGTCCCCGGGCCGGCGATCAGCGCCGCGTAGAGCGGTTTCAGGTACTTCATCCGCCCGACCTCGCCGAGCAGCGTCTCCGCGCGACGTACTGCAGGCGCGTACCCGCTGCGGATGGCAACCGTGAGCCAGGCGACCAGCACCTCGGGGTTCGCGGCCTCGGTCAGGTGGAAGCGCTCGTCGAGCCCCTTCAGCAGCTCCGGCGCCGACGGTCGGGGGAGCCGGTTCAGGTACACCTGCCACTCCCAGGGAGACCAGTTCCTCGCCTCGTCCGGAGGGATCTGCGTCTTCAGCTCCTCCAGCCGCTCCAGCCGGGTGCTGCGCGCCACCGGCGCCCCGGCAGGAACGCCCTCGCCGTCGATCCACCGGGGCGCGTTCACCGTCTCCAGCGCTCCGGGCAGCTCGGTCCGGACCAGGCCCAGCAGCTCCTCGGTGGTGACCGACTGGAACCGGAAGGTGTCCATGTAGCGGCGCAGGAAGCGATCGAACGCGGCGCGACCCACCGCGTCCTCGA
>CAZDSB010000411.1:0-6275 GCA_964507515.1 uncultured Myxococcaceae bacterium | reverse complement strand
GCGCTGTGGTCCATCTTCTGGATTCCCGCAGCATTGATCCTCGGCACCCTCCGCCGCGATCCCTCCCTGCCGCTCCGCTTCGCCCGCCAGCGCTGGGCCCCCGGCATGCTCTGGCTCTCCGGCGCCGATCTCCGCGTGCAGGGCTCCCCAGGCGCAGTCGCCAATCGCCCCGCCATCTACGTGATGAACCACCAGTCGTCCCTCGACATCCCCGCCGCGTTCGCCGTGCTCCCGCTGGACCTCCGGTTCATCGCCAAGCACACGCTCCGCAAGGTGCCGTTCCTCGGCTGGTACATGTCCTGGACCGGCATGGTCTTCGTCGACCGCAGCAACAGCACTCAGGCCGTCAACTCGCTCACCGCCGCTGCCGAGCGCCTCCGGAACGGCATCTCGCTCCTCGCCTACCCCGAGGGCACGCGCTCGCGCGAGGGCCGCATCCTCCCCTTCAAGAAGGGCCCATTCGTCCTCGCGCTCCAGGCCGGTGTCCCCATCGTCCCCATCGCCATCGAGGGCTCGATGCGCTGCATGCCGGCGAACCTCCGCCCCTTCCGACCCGGCATCGTCCGCATGGCCATCGGCGCGCCCATCGAGACCGCCGGGATGCCGATGGACCGCCGCGACGAGCTCGTCCAGCGCGCGCGTGACGCCGTCGTCGCCCTGCACGCCTCGCTCGCGACCCCGGCCCCCGAGCGCCCGGAGAGCCCGCTCCGCAGCGAGCGCACCACCGGCTGAGCCCCTCGCCGTCCGCCTCTCCGGGCCCTCCGACCGCCGCCCTGGACGGTCCCTCGCTGCGCCTCCATCTCGTCTGCCCCGGCCCGTCTCTTGCTCCCTCCCTCTGAACATCCGGCAGGGGAGGCGTCGCGTGGGAAAGGTGAGCGAGAAGCTGAAGGCGGTCGCCGCCGCGGTCGCGGCCATCGAGAAGCAGTTCGGGAAGGGCGCCATCATGCAACTCGGGCGCGACCGGGACGTCGCCCCGGTCGCCGTCATCCCCAGCGGGTCGGTCGGCCTCGATCGCGCGCTCGGCGTCGGCGGCTACCCGCGTGGCCGCGTCGTCGAGGTGTTCGGCAACGAGTCCTCCGGCAAGACCACCCTCGCCCTGCACGCCATCGCCCAGGTCCAGGCGCAGGGAGGCGTCGCTGCCTTCGTCGACGCCGAGCACGCCCTCGACGTGACCTACGCGCGCAAGCTCGGTGTGCGTGTCGAGGACCTCCTCGTCAGCCAGCCCGACACCGGCGAGCAGGCGCTCGAGATCACCGAGCAGCTCGTCCGCAGCGGCGCGGTGGACCTGGTGGTGGTCGACTCCGTCGCCGCGCTCGTCCCCCGCGCGGAGATCGAGGGCGAGATGGGCGATGCGCACATGGGCGTCCAGGCGCGGCTCATGAGCCAGGCCCTGCGAAAGCTCACCGGCGCCGTCAGCAAGAGCGGCACGGTCATCTTCTTCATCAACCAGATCCGGATGAAGATCGGCGTCGTCTTCGGCAACCCCGAGACCACCACCGGGGGCAACGCGCTCAAGTTCTACGCCTCGGTGCGGCTGGAGATCCGCCGCATCGGGAACCTGAAGGACGGCGACACCGTCATCGGGACCCGGACCCGGGTCAAGGTGGTCAAGAACAAGGTCGCTCCGCCGTTCCAGGACACCGAGTTCGACGTTCTCTACGGCCAGGGCATCAGCCGGGAAGGCGAGGCGCTGGACCTCGCGGTCACGCTCGGGCTCGCCGAGAAGTCCGGAAGCCACTTCCTCCTCGACGGCGAGCGGATTGGCCAGGGGCGTGAACGTGCAGTCGAGTGGCTGCGCGAGCGACCGCAGCAGCTCGAGGCGCTCGTCTCCCGCATCCTCACGGCCGCGGCCCGGCCCGCGCCTCCCCCGAGCGTCGCAGAGCCTGTCGCCGCCTGAGCGCTGCGGTAGAGTCGGCGCCCCCTATGGCGGACGCTCCGAGCCTCGAGGCAGTCCGGGCGGCACGCGCTCGCCTCGGCGAGCTCGTCGAGACCACGCCCGTCCGGCGGCTGGGAACGCCGCAGCTGGAACGGCGGCTGGGGAAGACGCAGGTCTTCCTCAAGGAGGAGCTGTTCCAGCGCACCGGGAGCTTCAAGCCCCGCGGCGCGCTCTGCGTGATGCTCGACCTCTCGCCCGAGGAGCTCGCGCGCGGTGTCACCGCCGTCTCCGCCGGCAACCACGCGATGGCCACCGCCTACGCGGCGCGCGTGCTCGGCACCTCGGCGAAGGTGGTGATGCCCAAGAAGGCCAACCCCTTCCGGGTCGCCGCCTCTCGTGCGCTCGGTGCGGAGATCGTTCTGGTGGACAGCGTCCACGAGCTCTTCCCCACCGTGAAGCGGATCGAGGCCAGCGAGCGACGCACCTTCGTGCACCCGTTCGAGGGACCGAAGACGGCGCTCGGCACCGCGACCGTGGGGCTCGAGCTCATCGAGCAGGCCGGGGCGCTCGACGCGGTCATCATCCCCGTCGGTGGCGGAGGCCTCGCGGCGGGGATGGCCTGCGCCGTCAAGCAGCTCCTGCCCCGGTGCCAGGTGTTCGGCGTCGAGCCCACCGGCGCGGACTCGATGCACCGCAGCTTCGCCGAAGGGTCACCGCAGGCGATCGACGCCGTCCGCACCATCGCCGACAGCCTCGGGGCGCCGCACGCCGCGCCCTACAGCTTCGAGCTCTGCCGCCAGTTCCTGGACGAGCTGGTCTACGTGAACGACGACGAGCTGCGGGATGCGATGCTCCTGCTCTTCACCGAGGCCAAGCTCGCCGTCGAGCCGGCCGGTGCGGCCTCGACAGCGGCCCTGCTCGGACCCCTGCGCGAGCGACTCGCCGGCAAGCGCGTGGGCCTCATCGCCTGCGGCGGGAACATCGACCCGGCCACCTTCTCGAAGCACCTCGCCGACGCGGTCGCGCACGCGGGCTGAACTCGACCTGGTTCAGCTCCTGTTGCTTGTGAGCCAGGACCGTTCAGCGCACCGTCGACGCGTCGAACCCCACAGGGATGTGCGCTCCCGGCAGCCGGAGAGCCCACCCAGCACCCTCGGCCACGAGCAGCTGCCCCAGCGCGAACTGCGCGTCGCGCGAGAACCGCGCACCGGCCCGACCTGCCTTGACCCGGGCGGTCAGCACCCCGTCCTCCCCGAGACGCAGCGTCGCCGGATCCAGCGCCTCTCCCGTCCGGTCACTCAGCCGCAGGTAGACCTTCGCGTCGTCGGTGTCGATGGCGTTCACCCGGTACGCCGCGCCCTCCACCGTCACGTAGGCCCAGTCGCTCCCGATCCGCAGCTGGAACCGCCCGTCGTCCGTCGGCACCAGGCCCTGGTTGAAGGCCTCGATGATCTTCGGATGGCTGACGCGCTCCCCGTCGTGGATCCAGTTCAGATCGCGGTCGAGCACCAGCCCGCTGTCCTCGCGGGTGTGCCATCGCTTCGGCAGTCCGATCTCCGCCACGGCTCCTCGATGCGGCCGCGCCGCCCCGAAGTCAACCGGGTCACAGCGGAGACCGTCGTCAGATCCGCCGCACGAGCTCGGTGTATCCCCGGAACGCCAGCGCGCCCCAGGTGTTCGCCACCACCGACGCTCCGATCAGAACCTGCACGAGCGGCTTCCGGAACGACCAGCCCGACAGCCCCAGCAGCAGCACGAGGTACGGCGTGTAGTCCAGGCTGAACCGGAACCCGAACTGCATGTACCCCGTGTTCTGGTAGAAGAGCCCGGGCAGCGCGGTGACCGCCACGGTGAGCCACACCGGCCAGTGGAGCCGCGGCCGCGTCCTCGGGAACACGAGCAGCACCAGCCAGGGCATCGTCAACAGCATCGACAGGCCCCGCGGGTCGTAGCTCAACCGGAACGGCGAGAGCTGCACCCGCGGCAGCATCAGCAACGCCGCCTCGAGGTTCCGCCCCAGGTACACCGTGCTGAACAGCCCGTGGGCGTCGATGTCCGCGTTCACGCGGTTGTCGTAGAGGAAGCTGTGCCCGAACTCGCCCGGGCTCCCGAAGCGAGCCACGTTGAACGCCATCGCGAGCAACGCGAGCGGCGCCGCTCCCGCCGCGAACCGCAGCACCGGCCGCACCCAGCCCCGCGGCTCGCGCAGCGCCTTCCGGAGCTGCTCCAGCCGTCCGGTCGGTCCCGGCGCCAGCACCTCGAGCAGGAAGTAGAGGCCTGTGAACACCAGGGGTGTCCGGGTGAGCGTCGCCATCGACCAGAGCGCGCCGGCCAGCGCCGGCCGCGAGCCGCCGGTCGCCGCCTGCACGTAGAGGCAGGTCAGGACCACGCCCAGCACCTCGGCCAGGAACCACACCTCTCCCCGGATGGCGCAGGAGAAGAGCAGCGTCCCGAACCCGAGCACCCCCGCCAGCACCAGCGCCTCCTGCTCCGTCCGATGCAGCTCCCCGCGCCGCGCCAGCGAGCGGAGCAGCACGTAGAACAGGGTGATCGCCAGCGCCCCGAGGATGACCCCGAAGCTCGTGTCGTTGAGCTGGTACCCGTTGACCGCGACGAACGGCAGCATCACCAGCGCCGGGAACGCCGGGAAGCTCACGTACCACCGGTCGGTCGGGATCGTCGGCCCGGTGCAGCGGTGCCTCACCCCGCCCACCTCGCGCACGCACGCCCAGTCCTCGAGGTTGGGCAATACCCCGGGATCCAGATCCAGCCTGCCCTCGAGAAGTGCCTTCGCCTGGTAGACGAAGTGCGGCGCCGCGCTCTGCCGGAGGAACCGGGGGCCGCTGAAGCAGGCGAGCGCGAACAGGCTGCAGACGAAGATCAGCACCTCGGTGCGGTAGGCCCGCATCCAGCTCCCGACCGCCAGCCCGGAGGTCGACCTCGGCTCTGCAGGCGCCGTCACTGCCCCGGTCCCCGCGTCCGCAGCCGGAGCCAGTCCAGCGCGGCGTAGGCGCTCGCGCTCCGGACCCACTCCCGGTCGCCGTGGAATCGGTGGGCCCTCACCTCGGTGCCGTCCGGCCCGTCGAGCCCGATGAAGACCGTTCCCACCGGCTTGTCCGGTGTCCCTCCGTCCGGCCCGGCGATGCCCGTCACCGAGAGCGCCCAGGTGCTCCCGGCCGTCCGCCGCGCGCCCCGCGCCATCTCCGCCGCCACCAGCTGCGAGACGGCGCCGTTCTCCACCAGCGTCGTGTGCGCCACCTCGACCCAGCGTTCCTTGAGCTCGTTGGCGTAGGAGACCGCGCTCCCGAGGAAGTACGCGCTCACCCCCGGCACGTCGACCAGCATGTCGGCGATGCGGCCCCCGGTGCAGCTCTCCGCGAGGGCCAGCGTCTCGCGCCTGCCCTGCAGCTGCCGGCCCACCACGATGGCCATCGTGTCGTCGTCCACGGCGAACAGGTGGTCGCCCAGCAGCGGCCGGGACGCCGCGTCCGCCGCCTCGAGCGCCTCCCGGGCCTCCTCCCGCGTCCGGCCCTCGGCCATCAGCTTGAGGTGGTTCTCGGGGAAGTGCGTGCGGAAGCCGAAGGTCACCCGGGGGTGGAGCGGGTGCAGTGGCCGCACCCGCGCGTCCAGGTGCGACTCCGCCAGGAACACCGTCTTCAGCAGCCGGAGCGCCCGGAAGCCGGTCTCGCCGCGCTCGGCCCGGAGCGCCTCGATGCGGGGAATGACCGCCGCCTGCACCAGCGCCCGGTACTCGCGCGGGACCCCGGGGACGAAGAACAGCACCGCCTTCGCCAGCCTCAGGATGAACATCGGGGCGCTGCCCGCCGGGTTCAGCACCACCTCGGACCCGGCCGGCACCAGCACCTGCTTCATGTTGTTCTCGGTGACCGTCAGCCCCCGGACCGCGAAGCGCTCCCGGAGCGCCGCGAGCGCCCCTTCGTGCAGCACGAGCGACACGCCCACCGCCTGCGCCGCCACCTCGGCCGTCAGATCGTCGCTCGTCGGGCCGAGTCCCCCCGAGACCAGCACCACGTCCGCCCGCGCGGAGATGGTCCGCAGCGCGTCCAGGATCTCCTCCCGCACGTCACCCACGATGGTCGTGCGGCTGACCTGGCTCCCCAGCTCGAGCAGCCGCTGCTGGAACCAGGTGCTGTTCGTGTCGGTGGTGACGCCGGTGAGCAGCTCGTCACCGGTGCAGAGTGCCTCGATGCGCATGGTGCTCGTGCCCGGACGAATGGCTTACAAGAAATCCTGCTCGTCCATCTCGTCCTCGTCCTCGAGCACGCCCTCCGCCGGCGCCGGCTCTCCGGCCTCCCGCCGCTCGGAGAGGTGTCGCCCGAGCAGCAGGCCCGACTCCACGAACCCGAGGAGCAGGTAGCCGCCGAAGTACACCACCAGC
>CAZDSB010000410.1:0-3049 GCA_964507515.1 uncultured Myxococcaceae bacterium | reverse complement strand
TCCCTCGCGTCCGTCGGCCTGCTCGACGGCCTTGTGGTGGAAGTAACCCACCAGCCGCGTGCCGTGGTGCTGCGCGATGACGTCCTGGACCGCGCGGGGGAGCTTGTAGCGCCGGGCAAGCTCGAGGCCGTCGGTGACGTGGCGCTTGATGATGACCGCGCTCATCCCGGGGGCGAGGCAGTCGTGGGGGTTCTCGCCCTTCTGGTTCTCACCGAAGTAGAGCGGGTTCTTCCCCTTCCCGATGTCGTGGTAGTAGGCGCACGTCCTGCCGAGCAGCGGGTTGCATCCGGTCGCCTCCGCGGCCGCCTCCACCAGGCTCCCGACGATGATGCTGTGGTGGTAGGTCCCCGGGCTCTGGACGATGAGCTCCTTGAGCGCCGGATGGTTGAGGTTCGCCAGCTCGAGCAGCTTGAGGTCGCTCGCGTAGCCGAAGCTCAGCTCCAGCAGCGGGGTGAACGCCAGCACCAGCGTCGGAACGATGAGCATCGATCCGACGGCGGCGAAGCCCGCGGCCAGCAGCGTGTCGCCGGCGGGCCCCTTCCCCGCCGCCAGGCCGAAGGCCAGCACCACCCCCGCGTTCACCAGACCCACCCAGACGCCGCTCCGGAAGAGCGCAGCCCGATCGCGCGCACGGGCCACCTGGGTCGCGGCCACCAGGCTGCCGAGGATCCCGTACACGGCGAAGAAGAGCGAGTTGCCGAGCATCACGCCGGTGAGCGTCGAGAGCACCAGGCCGAAGAACAGCGCCAGCTCCTGGTTGAGGAGGAGCCGCACCAGCATGGCGCCCGCGGCGATCGGGAGGAGCACCAGCAGCGCCTGCATCGGCACGGCGGGCCACCGATCGTGCAGCGCCTCGGCCACCGCCGCCGCCAGCCGGAACGCAGCGAGGAAGAGGATCAGCAGCGCTCCCAGGAGCAGCCCGTCACGCCGGGTGGGCCGGAAGCGCCGGAAGGCCTTGCGATGGAACGTCCAGATGCCAGCCAGCAGGAGGGCCACCAGGACCGCGGTCCCGGCGCTCGCCTTGATGACGTCGAACCGGTCGCTCTGGGCGCGCATCGCCGCGAGCATCCGGAGGTGTTCCTGGGTGACCAGCTCTCCGTCGCCGATGATCTTCTGGCCCTTCTTGATCTGGATGACAGCGTCCTTCACCGCTGCCGCGGCGACGGCACGGCGGCGTTCGGTCTCGGCGATGTTCGCGGTGAGGTTGGGCCGCAGCGCTCGCTTGGCGATGCGCAGCACCGCGCGGCGCAGCAGTCCCGGCGCATCGGGCAGGAGGTTGCCGGGAAGCGAGGCCCAGCGGTCCATCTCCGCGCGCGCCTCGCGCACGTCGAGCACCGAGGGCGGAACCACGGCACTGGGATGTTCGGCGCCGTCGTTCAGGTCACGGATGGTGAGGAAGCTCCCCGCCGGGCCGAGATCCTCGCGCGCACCCACGACCGGGGCGAGGAATCCGCGAGAGAGCACTGAGAGCACGGCATGCTCCACCTCGGGAGCCGCCTGCGCGTCCACGAGCGCCCTCCAGTCCTCGTCCTCGAGGTCGAAGAGGCGCTGCTCGAAGGACTGCCGGGCCTGCGCGAGCGCGGAACCGTCCGACGGCTCGGGCTTCCGCCTCGCCGCGGTGCCGCGCGTGGGCGCGGACTTCGTCGCCGGAGGATCCAGCCTCGCGAGCGCGCTCCGCAGGCCGGTGAACGCGTCCTGCACCGAGGTCTGCGCCTCGGGGACGACGCCCGGGTTGAAATCGAAGACCGGACGGATCCCCGCCCGGGCCTCCTGGCGCCGGCGGTCGGTCAGCGCCGCATCGGGCAGGTCGTAGTCGTGGGTGGCCTTGAAGCCTGCCGACGAGGCGCTCTCGAACGGACGGCCCACGTCCTCGGGCCGGAGCTGGGGCAGCGTCTGGACCCCGAACCCCGGCGCGACGAGGAGGCCGCCCAGGACCGACACCACGCCGAGCAGGGTCAGCGCGGGCAAGGCGCGCCGGAGGGCGGCTCCCCTCCGGCTCTTCGCGTCGTCGTCCAAGAGCGGGCAACCCTAGGGCCCGGGGACGGCACGGGACAAGCAGAGCTTTCCCGGCAGGCAGCCAGCAGCGTGGGTCCATGGCAGCGGACGTGTGTCCGCCGCGCAACTACTCGGCGCGAAGCGCCTCCTGCGGATCGACGCGGGTCGCCCGGTTCGCGGGAAGGAGCGCCGCCGCCACCGTGATGCCGGAGAGCATCGCCGCCGCGGCCAGCGCGGTGGGTGGATCCGACGGGGCGACGCCGTAGAGGAGCCGCTCCAGCGACCGACCGAGGAGGAGCGCTCCGCCGATCCCGGCGACGATGCCGATGCCTGCCAGGATCAGCGCGCGGCGGAGCACCCACCAGCGCACGGAGCGAGCCGACGCGCCGATGGCCATCCGGATGCCGATCTCCCGGGTGCGCTGGGCGACGCTGAAGGCGAGGACGCCGTACACGCCCGCGGCCGCGAGGAGGACCGCCAGCCCGGCGAAGAGGCCGAGCAGAACGCCGGCCGAGCGCGGCGCGGCCACCGAGTCGGAGACGCGATCCTCGAGCGACTTCACGTCGAACAGCGACAGGCCCGGGTCCACCGCTGCCAGCTCGTGCCGGGCCGCGGACGCGAGCGGGGCGAGCGCCTGTCGGCTGCGGAGGACGAAGGTCAGCCGGAAGGAGGTGTCCTGATCGAGCGGGTAGTACATCTCCGGTCTCGGCTTCTCTCCGAGGCCATTGTGGTGGACGTCACCGATGACGCCCACGATGCGCCGCCACGGCTCGTCGTCCTCGCTCTCGCCGGGTCGAATGCGGCCCCCGATCGGGGATTTCCCGCCCCAGAAGCGGCGGACGGCCTCGGCGTTGACCAGCGCGACCTTCTCGGAGTCCACGCGGTCCGTCTCCTCGAAGGTGCGGCCCTCCTTGAGCGGGATGCCCATCGCCTCGACGTAGCCCGCCGAGGCGAAGCGGTACTCGATGGCCGGCTCGTGCGCCTTGTCGAAGACCTGTCCCTCGATGGAGAAGTTCCCGTTGGAGTTGCTGCCGCTCAGGGGCAGATCGTTGAC
>CAZDSB010000409.1:0-5069 GCA_964507515.1 uncultured Myxococcaceae bacterium | reverse complement strand
AGCTGCCGGATGGTGAGCCGGTCCACGTCCTTCACCACCGGCACCGTCAGCCCTTCGTCGGTCGCCGCGGCGATCCCGAAGTGGAACGAGCCGCGCTGCACCAGCTCCTGGGCCGCGTCGTCGAAGTTCGCGTTGAGCGAGGGGTACTTCCGGAACACCGGAATCAGCGCCTTGCAGACGAAGGGCAGGAACGAGACCTTGAGCGTGTCACCGGACTCCGCGAGCGAGGCATTCAGCCGCTTGCGCAGGGTCACCAGCTCGGTGACGTCCACCTCCTCCACGAAGAGGGCGTGAGGCGCGGTGTACTTCGACTTCACCATCTTCTCGGCGATCTTCCGCCGCAGCCCGCGGAGCGGAACGCGCTGATCCGCGGCCGCCGACGGCAGCGGGACGAGCTTCGCCCTGGGCGGCGCCTGCACCGGCTCGGCCCGGCCGAGGTCGAGCGCTGCCTGCACGTCCGCCTTGAGAACGCGGCCCTGCGAACCCGTTCCGGCGATCGCCGCCAGGTCGATGCCGTGCTCGCGGGCCATCCGCCGGGTCACCGGGGTCGCGAGCACCTTCGCCGTGGACTCGACGGCGCGTGCCGCGGGCGCGGCCGCGCTCGCCGCAGCCGGGGCTGCGCCGTGCGCAGGGGCCGAGGCCACCGGCGCCGCTCCCGAGACCTCAAGAGTCAGCAACGGGTGGTGCACCCTGGCGATCTCACCCTCCTTGCCGTGGAGCGAGACAACCTTCCCCGATCGGGGTGCAGGGACGCTGACCGTCGCCTTGTCGGTCATCAGCTCGACGACGCTCTGGTCCTCCTCGACCGTGTCGCCCGGCTTCACGAGCCACTTGACGATCTCGCCCTCGACGACGCCCTCTCCGAGGTCCGGAAGCTTGAACTCGAACGTGGCCACGACGCTCCTCGCAGGGCTCAGGCGTGCCGGCCCTGCTCCATGAGACCCTTCATGAAGAACTCGGCCGCGCGATAGCTGCTGCGGACCAGCGGCCCCGCCGCGACGTACAGGAAACCCATCCCCTCCGCCACCTGCTTGTAGCGGTCGAAGTCTGCGGGCGGAACGAACCGCGCGACCCGGAGGTGGTACTGCGACGGCTGGAGGTACTGCCCCAGCGTCAGCACGTCGACCCCGGCCTCGCGCAGGTCGCGGAAGGTCTGGGTCAGCTCCTCCTCGGTCTCGCCGAGGCCGACCATGATCGAGCTCTTCGTGTACAGCTTCTGCGGACGATCCTTCAGGTAGCGCAGGACGCGGAGGCTCTGGCGGTAGGTGGCGCGGCGGTCACGGACGGTGGGCGTCAGGCGCTCCACGGTCTCGATGTTGTGCGCCACCACGTGCGGCCGCGCCTCCGCCACCGTGTCCAGATCCCGCTCCGCGCCCTTGAAGTCGGGGATCAGCACCTCGACGGTGGTCCGCGGGCTTTCCCGCTTCAGCGCCTCGATCGCCGCCGCGAAGTGGCTCGCCCCGCCGTCCGGCCGGTCGTCCCGGTTCACGCTGGTGACGACGATGTACTCGAGCGCGAGCTCGCGCACCGCCCGCGCGAGGTTCTCCGGCTCGTGCGGATCGAGCGGCGGCGGAGCGCCCACCTTCACGTGGCAGAACCGGCAGGCCCGGGTGCAGACCTCCCCCATCAGCATCACCGTCGCGGTGCCGCCGCCCCAGCACTCGGCGATGTTGGGGCAGCGGGCCTCCTCGCAGACGGTCGCGAGGCCCGTCTTCCGGACGATGTCCCGGACCCGCTCGTACTCCCGGCCGTGCGGCATCCGGACCTTCAGCCACTCGGGCTTCCGGGTGCTCTCGGCGAGCTGGGGCAGCGAGAATCGGTCGGGCGTGGCCATGCGAGCCTTCCCCGATTAACGGCGGGGACGGCCGGGGGTCAAGAATCGCCCCTCGGTGAGACGTCGTCCAGCCGCTCCCCGGGTCAGATGTGAATCGGCGTCCCGAGGGCGGCCTCCGCGCCCTCCTTGACGATCTCCGAGAGCGTCGGATGGGCGTGGATGGTGCGCCCCAGCTCCTCGGTGGTGATCTCCAGCCGCAGCGCGACGCAGGCCTCGGCGAGGAGCTCGGTCGCGTGCGGCCCCACCATGTGCACGCCGAGGACCTCGTCGTACTTCTTGTCGCTGACGACCTTGATCATCCCGATGCCCTCGTCCGAGATCTTCGCCTTGAGGATGGCGCTGAACGGGAAGGTGCCGGTCTTCACGTCGTAGCCGCGCTCCTTGGCCTTCTTCTCGGTGAGCCCCACCGAGGCAACCTCGGGGTAGCAATACGTCGCGGACGGGGTGAGGTCGTAGTTGATGGGATGCACTTCCTTCCCGGCGATGTGCTCCACCGCGAGGACGCCCTCGGCCGAGGCCATGTGGGCCAGCATCGGGCCGGGGATGACGTCGCCGATCGCGTAGACGTGCGGCTCGGTGGTCCGCATGAAGTCGTCCACCGGGATGAAGCCCTTCTCCGGCTTGATGTTCGTGTTCTCCAGCCCCACGCCCTCGGTGACCGGGCTCCGCCCCACCGCGGAGAGGAGGATCGACGCCTCCAGGGTCTTGGTCCCTGACGGCGTATCCATGGTGACCTTCACGCCCTTGCCGCCCGGCTCGACCTTCTGGACCTTGGCCGAGAGCTCGTAGCCGATCTTCCGCTTGCGGAACTGCCGCTCCAGCTCCTTGCTCGCGTCCTCGTCCTCGATGGGGAGGAGATGGGGGAGGAACTCGAGGATGCCGACCTCGCTGCCCACGTGGGCGAAGATCGACGCGAACTCGCACCCGACCGCGCCGGCGCCGAGCACCAGGACGCTCTTGGGGATCTCCTTGATCTCGAGGATCGAGTCGGAGTTGTAGACGAGCTTGTGGTCCACCGTGACGTTGGGCAGCGACTTCGGCACCGACCCGGTGGCGATGACGACGTTCTTGGTCTCGAGGACTTGCTTGCCCCCGCCCTCGGTGAGCGTGACCTCGACCTTGCCCTTCCCGGTGATCTTGCCGTGACCCTTGACCACCTGGATCTTGTTCTTCTTCATCAGGTAGTCGATGCCGTTGGCGCCGCCGGTGACGACCTTGGCCTTGTGCTCCATCGCGACCGGCCAGTTGATGGTGGGCGACTTGAGATCGATTCCGAACTCGGCGGCCTGCTGGATGTGGGAATACAGCTCGGCGGTCCAGAGGAGGGCCTTGGTGGGGATGCACCCGCGGTGAAGACACGTGCCACCCAGGCGCTTGTCCCGCTCCACGATGGCCGTCTTCAGGCCGAGCTGCCCGGCGCGGATCGCGGCCACGTACCCTCCGGGTCCCGAGCCGATGATCACCACGTCCAGAATGTCAGCCACGTTCGTCCATCCTCCTTGCACCGGGTGGGTGCGCGGCGGCATTAACCCTCCGATACCACCCGATCAAGCACCAACCGTCATGGGACGAATGCGGCCGTTACTCACCACTCCCCCCACGCGATCCGGCGGTCCGCGCCGCTTTCCGCTCCGCACGCTGTTACTGATGATCCTGGCGCTGATCGTGTTCGCGCGGATGTGGTGGATCACGCACCGGCCCCATCCGCCGCCACCGTCCTCGGTCACCGGTCCGCTGTATCCGCACCCGCCGATCCCGGTCCGCCCACTCGCGCCCTCCGGGGAGCAGCGCTGATGGAGGTGCTCATCATCGGCGCCGGGGTCGTGGGCTGCGCCGTTGCCTGGCGCCTGCAGCAGTCGGGCGTCCGGTGCACCGTCCTCGAGCGCAGCATCCCCGGCGCCGAGGCCTCCAGCGCCGCCGCGGGCATCCTCGCGCCACAGGCCGAGGCCGACGGACCCGGAGCGTTCCTCGAGCTCTGCCTCGCCAGCCGCGCGCTCTACCCGGCATTCGTGCGCGAGCTGCGCGAGGCGAGCGACGTCGACGTCGCGTTCCGACCCTGCGGCGTGGTCGCCGTGCAGCTCGAGGACGCGGAGATCGGTCTGGCGCGCCAGCGGATCGGCTGGCAGCGCGCGCGCGGCCTCGAGGCCGAGTGGCTGGATGCCGCCGCGACGCGCGCGCTCGAGCCGGAGCTCGCGCCCGACGTCCTCGGCGCGGCGCACTTCCCCGGTGACGCGGTGGTGGACAACCGGTTGCTCGTGTCCGCGCTCACCATCGCCGCAGCCCGCGCCGGGGCGCGCTTCGTGACCACGCAGGTCCACGGCCTGCTCGAGCGCCAGGGGCGGGTGACCGGCGTTGCGACCGATCGGGGCGAGCTCGGCGGCGATGCGGTGGTGGTGGCGGCCGGCGCGTGGACCGGGCTGGTCCCTGGAGCGCTCGCCTCGGCCGGAGCGGTGCGTCCGGCCCGCGGTCAGATGCTGATGGTACGCACCCGGGTGCCGATCTGCCGACATGTGGTGTTCGGGGCGCATGGGTACGCCGTTCCCCGCACCGACGGGCGCGTGCTGCTCGGGAGCACGATGGAGTTCGCCGGCTTCGAGAAGCAGGTCACCGCCGGCGGGCTGGCGTCGGTTCTCGCTCAGGGACTGCGGTTGTTTCCGGGGCTTGCCACCGCTCCCGTGGTAGAAACCTGGGCCGGTTTCCGGCCGCATACGCCGGATGGTCTTCCCGTCCTGGGGCCGGCGCAGATTCCAGGGCTGTTCCTCGCCAGTGGACATTTCCGTAACGGCATTCTCCTGACGCCCATCACCGCCAGCGTGCTCACCGACACGATCCTGGGGCGCGTTCCCACCATCGACCTCACCCCGTTCCGGGTCGACCGCAAGGCGCTTACACTGTGACATCCGTGAACGCTCACGCCGGCGGACCCGAGGGGGTCCACACCGCCCCGTGGCAGCATCGACAGGCGAAACCGTAGGATGCGTCTCGTGGACAACCTGGCTGCGCCGACTCGCATCCTGATCGTCGACGATGATGCCTCGGTCCGCGATGTGATCTCGGTACTCCTTCAGGAGGAAGGGTACGAGTGCCGCACCGCGAGCTCCGCCGAGGCCGCGCTGGACATCGCGGCCGCGGAGGCACCACCGCTGGTCATCAGCGACATGAAGATGCCTGGCCGTGACGGGATCTGGTTGCTGGAAGCATTCCGCGAGCGCTACCCCGAGACCGCAGTGATCAT
>CAZDSB010000408.1:0-6838 GCA_964507515.1 uncultured Myxococcaceae bacterium | reverse complement strand
CGGATTGCTGTCCACGTCGAGGACCGGGGCGAAGTCCCAGTCGAAGCCCGTGGCGCGGAGCTCGAAGGCGAGGAGGCGCCCCACCCGCCGGGCGATCTCCGCGTCGGCGCGCTGCCCGAGCACCCGCATCGGTGGAAGCGGCGCGTACGGAGCTCCGCGCAGCCGCGCCACCCTCCCGCCCTCCTGGTCCACCGTGACCGGGAACGGGCGCCCCGCGCGCGATTTGAGCTCCTGGACGAGCCGCGCGGTCTCCATGGCCGTTCCCACGTTCCGTCCGAAGAGGATGGCGCCCAGCACTCCGGCACCGACCAGCCCCGCCAGGTCGCCGTCCACCTCCCGGCCCGGAAAACCCACCAGCAGCAGCCGCGCGCACGCCTGACGGAGATCCATCACCGATCCACCGACTCTAGCAGGCCCCCCGCCAGCAAAAGGCGCTTGCGCCCGGCCCCTCCGACCTGGAATCACCCTGGGCTCGTCATGGCCGACACCGCCCACACGCCCCTCTCCACCGGCAGCTTCTACCGGTCCCGCATCGCCTCGCTCCTGGCGATCGCTCCCCTCGGCGTCTGGACCGCGCTCCACCTCTGGGACAACCTCAGCGCCTTCGAGGGCCCCGGCGCCTGGGAGCAGGCCGTCACCGGTACCCGCCACCCGTTCAACCAGGTGCTGCTGGCCGTGGTGGTGCTGCTCCCGCTCGTCCTGCACACGGTCTGGGGAATCGCACGCCTCGGGTCATCCCGGCCGAACAACGTGCGCTACGGCAACTACGACAACCTCAAGTACCTGCTCCAGCGGCTGAGCGCGCTCGGCCTGCTCGGGTTCATCGGCGCCCATCTATGGCTCGCCTGGGCGCATCCCCGCTTCGTGGAGGGCCGCCCCGAGCCGTTCTCGGACATCTCGCACGAGATGGCGCACCACACCCCCACGCTGGTGGTCTACGTCCTCGGCGTCCTGGCGGTGAGTTACCACCTCGCGAACGGAATCCAGACGTTCGCGATGGGGCAGGGCGTGGTGGCGAGCGCCGGCGCGCTGCGGCGCCTGGAGTGGGTCGTTTACCTGGCCTTCGTGCTGCTGCTGGCCATGGGCTGGGGCAGCGTGTTCGCCCTCTGGCGAGCCGGCTGATCTGTGACGGCGTCCGGCGGCGGGCTCGGTTACGGTGGCGCCGACGTGGACGGAACGCCCCTCACCATCGGCTTCCTGATGGACCCGCTCGAGCAGGTGCTGGTCCATCACGACACCACCTTTGCCCTGATGCGCTCGGCGCAGTCGCGCGGGCACCGGCTGCTCAGCTTCGACCAGCACGGACTGTTCCACGAGGCCGGTCAGGCGCATGCCCGTGCCCGCGAGGTGGAGGTGTTCGAGGAGCAGGGCCACCACTTCCGGGTGATCGCCGAGCACGAGGTTCCCCTCGCCGTGCTCGACGTCCTGTGGCTCCGGAAGGACCCGCCGGTGGACATCGCCTTCCTCCACGCCACCCAGCTGGTCGAGGCCACCGGCGGGCGGGCTCCGGTCTACGTGAACTCGCCGGCCGGACTGCGCACCGCGAACGAGAAGCTGTGGGCGCTGCACTTCCCCGAGCTCACGCCCGAGACCTTGATCAGCCGGGATCTCGCGCAGCTCCGCGCGTTCATCGACGAGTCCGCGGAGGGCGTCATCCTCAAGCCGGTGGACGGGCACGGTGGCGAGGGGGTGGTGCTGGTCCGCCCCGGCGACCGGAACGCCCAGTCCATGCTCGAGCTGCTCACCGCGCGGGGACGGGAGTGGGTGGTGGCGCAGGCGTACGTCCCGGCCGCGCGGGAGGGGGACAAGCGGATCCTCCTGCTCGACGGTGAGCCGCTCGGCGCCATCCTCCGCGTCCCGCTGGAGACCGAGAACCGCGCCAACATGGCGGTGGGTGGCAAGGCCGTGAAGTACGAGCTCACGCCGCGGGACCGGGAGATCTGCGCTCGTCTCGCCCCGGCGCTCCGCCGGGAAGGCCTCGTCTTCGTCGGCATCGACGTCATCGGCGACTTCCTGATCGAGGTGAACGTCACCAGCCCCACCGGGCTCGCCGAGGTGGCGCGGCTGGATGGCGGTGACCCCGCAGGCCGGATCCTCGCGCACGTCGAGCGGCTGGTCTCCGACCACCGGGGGGACGGCCCTGTCCAGGGCTCGACGTCCGGGGTTGGCACGGGGCGCTGACGGACACAGCCTTTCTCGATGCGTCCTGCCTGCCTGACCCTGTTCACCGCGCTCGCGGTGGCCTGCAGTGGTGGTTCCGGCGGTGGTCCCCCGGACGGTGGTTTGCCAGGGTCCGGGACCGATGGCGGCACCGGCTCGGGCCAGCAACCGCCAGGGGCGACGGCGTCGGTCCAGGTCACCGTACCCGCCTCGATGCGCGGCGCCCCGTTCGACGTGTCGCGCTCCCTCACCGTTCCCGATGGCTTCTCCATCGCGGTGTACGCCCGCGTCCCGGGCGCGAGGTTCATGGCCGTGACCCCCGAGGGAAATCTCCTCGTCTCCAACCCCGGCGCCGGGACCGTCTCGCTGGTCCGCGCGGGCACGTCCGGCGGCGACCCGGTGGTATCGGACTGGGTGACCGGGCTGCGCAAGCCGCACGACCTCGTCTTCCACGGCATCGCCGGCACGCTCTGGCTCTACGTCAGCGAGTCGAACGGTGTCCGCCGCTACGCCTGGAGCGGGTCGGCCACCGCCCCGACCGCCGAGGTGGTCCTGACCGGTTTGCCGGACAGCAGCACCCCCGAGCTCCACGGCACGTACGGCCACGAGCTGAAGAACATCGCGCTCGATGGCCACGACCGCCTCTTCGTGTCCATCGCCTCGAGCTGCAACGTCTGCATCAGCGACGCCCTGGCCGATCCGGTGCGGGGAGCCATCTACGTCTACGACGCCACCGGCGGAAACGGGCGGCTCTACGCGCGCGGGCTGCGCAATGCCGAGGGTCTGGCCTTCTTCCCCGGGACCGACGACCTCTGGGTGGCGGTGAACAACCGCGACAACCTCCCGTACCCGTTCGACGACGGCACCGGCCAGTACGGGCAGGTCATCCCGAGCTTCGTGGACAACCATCCGCCCGACGAGTTCATCCACCTGCGCGACGGCGGGAACTACGGCTGGCCGTACTGCAACCCGAACCCCGACATGGGCACGGGTCTCTTCGACATGCCCTTCGACCGCGACTACGACACCAACCGCGACGGAAGCCGGGCCGACTGCGGCGCGATGGACCGGGTGGCCCTGGGCATCCAGGCGCACTCGGCCGCGCTGGGCTTCTCCTTCCTGCAGCAGACGTCCTTCCCCGCGCCCTGGAGCTCGGGGGCAGCCATCGCGCTGCACGGCTCGTGGAACCGGGAGACGCCCACCGGGGACAAGGTCATCCTCGTGCCCTTCGTGAGCGGGAACCAGCAGCCGTCCAGCGCCGTCGACCTGGTCACCGGGTGGACCAGCGCCGACGGGAGCTACTGGGGTCGGCCGGTGGACGCGGTGGTAGATCCCGCGGGCGCGCTGCTCATCTCCGACGACGCGAGCGGAACCATCTACCGGCTGAGCCGCTAGACCTGGCTCATCGCCTGGAGCGCGAGCGTCTTCTCGGCGCTCATCTGCTTCGCCTGGTCGGCCACGCCGTAGACCTTGAAGAGGTACACCGTCCCGCCCTTCTTCACGTAGAGCACCACGTACTGCGCGATGGTGGCGTAGAAGGCGTCCTCACCGAGCCCGCTCGTCGGGATGATCTTTCCCCCGAGCGGATTCGCCTTGATCCTGTCCCAATCGTCCGGCGGCCACAGCGACACGGTCACGATCACGTGGGGCTTTGCCTGCGTCCATGAGCAGCCGGTCTTTCCGATCGGCTCACCCGCCCCGAACTGACCGCCCACCGCCGAGCCCACCTGCGCCGAGGTGAGCAGCTTGCACGGGTCCGTCGCCGCCCGTGCGCTGCCGGCGAGGAGGACCAGCGCGCAAGGGAGCAGGAGCCACGTGCTCCACCGTCTCGAGTTCATGCACCACCTCCCTGGAGAACCGGTGGATTCCTCGCATCCGCTCGCCTGCGGTCGCAAGCGCCGCGAGACGGTAGTGCCACCCGGTTGCCGGAACGCCAGGGCTCAACCTCCGTCCTTGCCCGCGCCCGTGCTCAATCCGGTGGCCCAGTGCTTCGCCGTCCCGAAGGTTGCCGGCTCGAACAGGGCCGGCGAGAGATCCACGCCCGCCTTCCAGTCCTCGTAGTCCTCCAGCTGGTCCACCTTTCCGCCGACGAGGAACTCGCAGCGCGTGCCCAGCCACCCTCCCCCGAGGGGGACGAAGCGCCCGATGCGGACGTCCATGAAGGGCGCGCCGGGGACCGGGACCAGCAGGGCGCGGACCACCACCTTCCGCTCGACGTCGACCCAGACCTGAGGCGAGTGGGTGTCGTCCTTCGAGCTCGCTCCGAGGATCCACACCGGCCGCTCGTCCCACCGCCCCTGCACGACGGGGCGAGACCAGTCCACCCCGGTCGGCGCGAGCTCGTCGATGGTGGTCGCGACGGGCTGGAGGTAGACGCCCTCGATGAGCGGCAGCAGCGCGTTGCCACCCGCGCGGTCCGCGCTGAGGGCACCGGCACGGAAGACTCGGGTGCGGCGCGCCGTGTACAGCACGCCGTTTCCCTCCGACGGCGTTCCGCGGTCGATGCGCAGCTCGGTCCCTCGTGCGGCCGTGTGCCGGAGGCTCTCGAACCAGGTCTCGACCGTGTCCTTGCCCTGCGCGTCCTTCCGGGTGGTCTTCTGGACGAAGGTGAGCGTCGAGTACCACCGGCCGCCGTAGGCCCTGCGCATCGCCTCGAGCGCCTCGCGGCCGGTCGCCGGAGCGTGCGCGGCCGACGACGTTCCGGCGGCGAGGACGACGAGCGAGCAGAGCGCGAGGATGGAAGGCATCGCCGCCGGAGGTTACCCGGGCGGCCGTCCCGGGCACGACTTCGCGTGGGCGGCCGGTCACCCGGGAGCAGCAAACCGCTACGGCTTCCGGAGAAGCAGCCCCTCGGCGAAGAACGCCAGCGCCGCGGTGACGACGAGCCACGTCCACATCGGCACTCGCCGGTCCGCCGTTCCTCCCGGACCGCGCACCGCCTCCTCGCCGAAGTAGGCCTGCAGCTGCGCCTCGTCCAGGCGGGTGAGGTCGCTGTCCGCCGGATCGAGGCTCACCGCGAACTGGGAGCCGGGAACGAGCTGCGCGGCGGCGTCGTACGTCCGGTACAGCCCCGGCTCGGGCAGCGGGCCGATCTGCAGCCCGTGGTCGGGCTCGACGCGTACCGGAACCGCCGCTCCGGACGGCGCCTTCACCGTCGTCACCTGCGCCTGCGGATCCGGACGGAGCACCACCGTCTGGCCCACCCGTCCCTCCAGGGTCTCGCGCTCGTCGAGCGCCCCGGCGAGCCACGCTGCCGCGCGCTGCATCAGCGGCAGGTAGCTGGTGCGGATGGCGAAGTCGCCCCAGTCGCGATCGAGCGTGCTGGTGAAGAGCAGTACCCGCCCGCGCCCTCGCCGGGCGGTGATGAACGCCGGAGCGCCGTCGTCGAAGGTCGCCAGCACCTCCGAGCCGTCGGCGCGGGTCCCTCCCTCCACCAGCATGTAGCGCTGGAAGCGCGCGCCCATCAGCCCCTCGCGACCGCGGCCGGAGAACGGCGCGAACAGCGGATCTCCCCAGTGGACGTCTCCGAGCTTCGCCTGCCGACCGTCACCGGCGCCCGCCTCGGAGCCGGCGGCCTTCACCAGGCGCAGCGGACGCGGGAGCAGGTCGCCCATGCGCTGCGTCCACGGCTCGGGCTCGACCTTGTCTCCCATCGAGATGAAGAGGCCGCCGCCCCGCTCGACGAAGGCCTTGAGACGGGCCACCTCCTCGGGCACCGGCGCCGGGACGTTGGCCAGGATGACCACGTCGATCCCATCCAGCGGCTCGCGGAGCCCCGCCGTCGCATCCTTCACCACCGGACGGACGGGCGAGCTGGGCGCGCTGAGCGCTGCCTCGAGGAAGAACACCTCGTCCCGGTAGCGCACCGGGCTGGGCGAGCCGTCCACCACCAGGGCCCGTAGCTCGCGCGGCACCTGCACGACGAAGTCCCGCCGGTCGTCCTCGACCAGACCGTCCGGGGAGAGGGTGACCGCTCCCGCCACCGGCCCGCCCGCATCCGACCGCACGGTGAGCGTCTTCTGCGCCGTGCCCCCGGCGGTGAGCGAGAGGAAGGTCTTCCCCACCACCCGGCCGGCCAGCTCCACCGTCGCCTGGATCTCGCCTGCGGGCACGTCGGACACGTTCCGGACGGTGAAGCTCACCTGGACCGACCGGGCACCGGCCTGCGGCGCAGGCTCGGCCCGGAGGTCCGCGATGAAGTGGTTGGGGAGCACCTTCCGCCCGCGCGCCACGTCGCGGAGCACCATCTCCGGACGGACCCGCTTGTCGCCCGGACCGCGCAGCGTGGGCAGCGGCGCCTCGAGGCGGAGCGAGCCGGCAGTGAAGGCAGAGACCACCACGATGCGCTTCCCGGCGGTCGGGCTCTCCTCCAGCGCGCGGGCCGCGACCTCGAAGCACCGACCCAGGTCCGCGGTGGACCAGACCGGCAGCATCCGGTCCAGGGTCTCCCGGGCCTCTCGCCGGTCGAGGCCGGGCGCCGTGGGCGGGGTCGGCTCGGGCCCGCAGGGAAGCACGGTGACCGGGTCCTCCGGGCCGAGCCCGGCGATGGCGCTCCGGGCCTCGGTCCGCGCCTTCTCGAACAGGCTCTGGCCATCCACGAAGCGCATCGCGAGGCCACGGTCCACCACCACCACCGTCGCGGCCGGTCCGGCGGCCCTGGACACCGCCGCTCCCGGCC
>CAZDSB010000407.1:0-4850 GCA_964507515.1 uncultured Myxococcaceae bacterium | reverse complement strand
ATGCGCGAGGACATGGGGTCGGGCCTCGCGCTCCTCGAGGCGATGGCGGCGGAGGTGCCCGTGCTTGCCTACGGCGGGGGCGCCGTGCCGGAGACGCTCGCCGGAGCGGGCGTCTGCTTCGACGAGAAGCGGTTCGCGCTCCTGGCCGAGCTGGCGGTGCGCCTGGGGACGGACTTGCGCCTCCGGGAACGGGTGCTGGCGGGCCCGCGGCGAAGGCTCGCGACGGCAGATGCGGACGCGTCCGGGGAGCGGCTCGAGGCCGCGCTGGAGAGCGTGGGGAGCCGCGGGCCGGCGGCGAGCCGGCGCAGGCGCGGGCGCCGTCCGCGGGTGGGCATCGTGGTTCAGCGCTATGGCGCGGAGATCACCGGGGGCGCCGAGGCACACGCCGCGCAGGTGGTCGCGCGGCTCCGGTCGCGCTGGGACATCCGGGTCCTCACCAGCTGCGCGACGGACCATCTCACCTGGGCCAACGCGCTCCCGGCCGGAGAGACGCGGGTGGAGGGCGTGCCCGTGCTCCGGTTCCCGAACCCACGCCCGCGGCCGATGCGGGAGCTGAACGCGCTCTCGCGGCGGGTCTTCGGCCGCTCGCTCGACCGCGACGCGGAGGAAGCCTGGATGGCGCTGCAGGGGCCCCTGCTGCCGGGGCTCTGGCGCCACCTCGAGGAGTGCGGCAGCGAGTACGACGGCTTCGTCGCCTTCACCTCGCTCTACGTCTCGACCGCGTGGTCGGTTCCCCTGGTGGCCGACCGCACGCTGCTCGTCCCGACCGCGCACGAGGACGAGGCGCTCGCCTTCGACGCCTACGCCGAGGTCTTCGAGCGTCCCCGCGCCCTGCTGGTCAACACGCCCGAGGAGCTCGACCTCATCCACCGACGATTCCCACGGCACGCTCCGGCGCGCGTGGTAGGCGTGGGGGTGGATCCTCCGGCGGTGCAGCCCGGGCGCTTCCGGACTCGGTACGAGCTGCCCGGGGAGTACCTGCTCTACGTGGGTCGGGTGGAGCGCGGGAAGGGAATTCCCGGGCTACTCGAGGCGTACCGGAGCCTCCGGGCGTCGGTGGTGGATGCGCCGACGCTGGTGCTGGCCGGCGAGACGAGCATGGACGTGCGGTCGGAAGGAGTGCGGGTGCTGGGTCGGGTGAGCGAGCAGGAGAAGTGGGACGGGCTGGCGGGCGCGCTGGCGGCCGTGGTGCCCTCGCCCCGCGAGAGCCTGTCGCTGCTCGCCCTGGAGGCGCTTGCCGTGGGGACGCCGGTGCTGGGCAGCGGCGCGAGCCCGGTGGTGCGGGGACACGTGGAGCGGAGCCGGGCCGGGGTGGTCTTCGAGAACCCGGCGACGTTCGTCGACGCGGTCGCCCGGGTGCGGCAGCAGCGCACCGCCATGGCGCGGTCGGCGCGGCGGTACGCGGCCCGGTATCGCTGGGAACGGGTGGTGGACGCCTACCGCGAGGAGATGGATGCGATTGTGAGGGGCCGGTGAAGCTGCTCGGACGCGACATCGATGCCCGCGCGCTGCTCCAGGCCGCTCGCGAGCGACTGGAGGCGCGCGGCGTTCGCGACGAGGCGCTGGCGATGGAGGCCGAGCCGGAGCCGGTCCTGGAGCCCCTCTCCTTCCTGGTCCGCGCGCTGGAGGAGGACGAGGACTCCACCCGGCCCGTCCCGGCGAGCGAGCGCGGGGCAGCGGTCTCGATGGCCCGCCGCGCATTCCGGATCGCCTGCCAGTCGCTGATCGACGAGGTGCTCGAGCGCCAGCGGCGCTTCAACGCCCGGGTCCGGGAGGCGGACGCGCAGCTGGCGGCGGAGGTGATCCAGCTCCGGGCCCGGCTGGAGGCGCTCGAGGCCGCGGAGAAGAAGCGCGGCCGCGTCGCCCTCCCCGCTCCGCGCAGGAAGCCGAGGAAGCGCCGCGGATGATCCGCAACCTCCGGGAGCTCTGGCAGTACCGCGCGCTGCTCTGGAACCTGACCCAGCGCGAGCTCAAGGCTCGCTACCGGGGCTCGGCGCTGGGATTCCTCTGGACCTTCGTCAACCCGCTGCTCCTGATGGCCGTGTATGGGCTCGTGTTCGGCATCATCCAGAGGACGAACATCCCGCACTACACCTACTTCATCTTCGTCGGGCTCCTCCCCTGGCTCTGGTTCAGCACCTCGGTGGGCATCGGCGCGAGCACCATCAGCGACCGCCGCGATCTGCTCACCAAGGTTCGCTTCCCCGCTCAGGTCCTTCCGGCGACGGTGGTGGGAACGAACCTCATCAACTACCTGCTCTCGCTCCCGCTGATGGTGGGCCTCGGAGGGCTGGCGGGAATCTGGCCCGACGTCCACGCGCTGGCGTTCCCGGTGGTGCTGCTGGTCCAGCTGGTGTTCACCCTCGGGGTGACCTTCGTGGTCTCGGCGCTGAACGTGAGGTTCAGGGACCTGCAGCACATCATCACCAACGTGCTGACCCTCTGGTTCTTCGTGACACCGGTGCTCTACATCCCCAACGCCGTGCCCGAGCCGTACCGACGGCTGTACCTGATCGTCAACCCGATGGCGGTGATCACCACCTCGTACCAGGGAATCTTCTACGAGCACCGCTGGCCTCATCCGCGGGGGCTGGCCCTGGTGGCGCTCGGATCCGTGGTGCTGCTCGCGATCGCGGCGCAGGTCTTCGAGCGCCGGCGCGAGGAGTTCGCGGAGCTCGTCTGATGTCCACGACCGATGCCATCGTGCTCACCCGGGTGAGCAAGAGCTTCCGCAAGAACACCATCCGGCGGGAGCACACCACCCTCAAGTCCGAGCTGGTCCGCTGGGTGAAGCGGCAGAAGCGGCCCGAGGCTCCCTCGGCGGTCATCCCCGCGCTCCGCGACGTGTCGCTCACCGTGCCGCGCGGGAAGACCTTCGGGCTGGTGGGCCGGAACGGCTCGGGCAAGTCCACCCTGCTGAAGCTGGTGACCGGCATCTACACCCCCACCCGCGGCACGGTGGAGGTGCACGGGCGAATCTCGGCGCTGCTCGAGCTGGGTGCCGGGTTCCATCCCGACTTCTCGGGACGAGAGAACATCTTCGTCAACGGCATCATCCTGGGGATGTCGCGGCGGGAGATCCGCACACGGCTGGAGGAGATCATCGAGTTCTCCGAGCTGGCGGACTTCATCGACGAGCCCGTCCGCACGTACTCCAGCGGGATGTACGCCCGTCTGGCGTTCGCCGTGGCCACGCACGTGGATCCGGAGATCCTCTTGATCGATGAGATCCTCAGCGTGGGTGACGAGCACTTCGGGCGGAAGAGCGCGGCGAAGATGGAGGAGTTCCGGAAGGCCGGGAAGACCATCCTCCTCGTGACCCACGACCTGATCACGCTGCAGCGCCGCTGCGACCAGGCGGCGTGGCTCGACGCAGGGGTGCTCAGGGCCGCGGGAAACCCGGTGGACGTGGTGGCGGCGTACCGGGCGGCGGTGGCCGAGTCCGAGATCCTGGCGCTGGAGCAGCACGTCGCCCGGGCAGCGGACCCGTTGCAGCCGCGGTCCGGTCCGGCCGCCGAGGCGGGACGACGCTGGGGGAGCTTCGAGGCGGAGCTGAGCGGGGTGGAGATCCACGGCCGGGACGGCCCGCAGCATGTCTTCTCCGCGGACGCGCCTTTCCGGCTTCTGGCCCGCTACCGGCGGTACGGGCGCGTGGAGGCGCCGTACCTCGAGCTGACCCTGCGCACCGACGGCGGGACGGTGGTGTGGAGCAGCAGCGAGCCGCTGCCCGACGCGGACGCGGCGACGCTCACGCTGGAGATGCCGCGGCTCGGGCTCGGAGACGGGAACTACGTGGTCGACCTGTCGCTCGGGAACGGGGCCGGCGCGGTGTACGACGTCCACCGGGGCCTCTATGGTTTTGCCGTGCGCGCGCAGGAGGCATCCGGCCTGCTCGCGCCCATCCACCGATGGTCGATCGAGCCGACAGCCGGCTGACCGGACGCGTCGGGTTCTCGCCTGGGCGCTGCCGCTGGCGGCGCTGGTGACGCTCTCGGCGCGAACCCTGGCCTACGTCGACCGCTACTCGGTGGACCTCATCTTCTGGGACCAGTGGGATTTCCTCGAGCCGGTCTTTCGCGGAGCGGGTTGCCTGGACCCAGTTCGACTGGCAGCACGGTCCGCATCGCCAGGGGCTGGGCGGTCTGCTCCTCGCGGTCCTGCTCCCGGCGACCGGGTGGAGCATCCGGGCTGAGGCGTTCGCCTCGGCGATGTTCGTCATCCCAGCAGCGGCGATGGCCTGGGCGACGCTGCGCCGTGCCACAGCCGTCCCCTCCTGGACCGACGTCGTCGCCCGGCGCTGTGCCTCGGCGCAGGACTGGAGGAGGTGTACGTCGGCGCGTGCAATCCGGCGCACGGCCCGGTACCGATGGCCCTGATCTTCGCGATCGCCCTGGCCTGGACGCACCGGTTTCCACTGGTCCGGGCCGTCCTCACCGGCGTGCTCGGCGGCCTCTGCGTCTTCACCGGGTTCGGCTTCTTCGTGGGCCTGGTCCAGCCGGTGCTCTTTGCCGCGGAATGGGTGCACGGCCGCGGAGATGCCCCTCGGCGGCGGGCCGCGGTGGTGGGGCTCGTGCTGTCGGCCATCGCGCTGGTGGCGTTCTTCCGGGGATGGCAGCCCATCACCGCCGTGGACTGCTTCCGGTTCCCTCACCCGCGTCCGCTCGAATACCTCGACTACGTCGGCTTCCTCCTCGCTCGTCCCCTGGGCATGAACCGCCTCGGCGCCGGCCGGACCTGGATCGCGCGCGCGCTGGCCCTCGGGATGCTCGGCTTCGCCGGATGGGTCGGCCTTCGGCTGTTTCGGCGGGACGAGGCGGCGGGTCGAGTGGTCGCGTTCCTGACCGGCGTGA
>CAZDSB010000406.1:0-5103 GCA_964507515.1 uncultured Myxococcaceae bacterium | reverse complement strand
CCAACCCCCGCGTTGCGTTCGTTCGCGCATGCCCATCCCTCCTCCGCGGCACCTTGGAGGAACGGGGTTCAGATGTCGATGACGACGTCGCTCTTCGGTCGGGAGCAGCAGAGGAGGAGGTTCCCCTCCGCCGGGGGATCGAGCGGCGCCGGCTCGTACTCGACGGTCCCGGAGACGAGGCCGCTCTCGCAGTTGTGACAGACGCCGGTCCGGCATGACCAGCGCACGGGCACGTCGCACGCCTCGGCCAGCTCGAGGAGGTTCTGGTCCTGCGAGGGGCGCCAGCGAACGCTGAGGCCGCTCCGCGCGAAGGAGATGGACGGTCCGGTCCCGGCGGCGCCGGTCGGAGGGTGCGGCGGCTTCGCGGTGGCGCCGACGACCCCCGGCGTCAGCGAGGGACCGCCGGAGAAGATCTCGGAGTGGATCCGGTCCGGCGACACGCCCCAGGCGGCCAGGCCCGCCCGCAGCTCGGTGAGAAAGCCCGATGGGCCGCAGAGGTAGAAGTCCGCCTCCTTCGGGACGGCGAGCTGCTCGACGGCCTCGATTCCCAGCCGGCCGCGCGCGTCGTAGTCCCGACCCTCGCGATCGTCCGCGCCGGGCCGGCTGTACCAGACGCGACTCCGACCGTGTCCGAGGCCGGCGACGAGCTGCCGCACCTCGGCTGCGAAGGACTGCGACCGTCGATCGCGTGCGCCGTGCAGCCACCAGATCTCGCGTAGCGACGAGCTCGAGGCGAGGGCGTGGAGCATCGCCAGCACGGGCGTCGCGCCGATGCCCGCGCTCAGGAGCACGACGGGCCCATTGCCCGTCTGGAGGACGAAGGCGCCTCGCGGCTCGCTGACGTCGAGGACGTCGCCCGGGTGCACGTGGCTGCTCAGGAAGGTTCCGCCGGCGCCGTTCGGCTCGAGCTTGATGCTGACCCGGTACCGCTCGGGCGAGAGGGGCCCGGAGAGCGAGTAGCTGCGGAACAGCGCGGGGCCGGCGGGACTCGGGCGGAGCCGTAGCACCACGAACTGTCCGGGGAGCGGAGTGCTCAGCGGCCGTCCATCGGTCGGTTCCAGCGTGAGCGAGATGACGTCGACGCACTCACGCTCGATCCTCGAGACTCGCAAGGGCCGGAACCCGGGAGCCGCCGTCCGCGCGGCCGACTCGGGGATGAGACCGGCGTTGCCGTTTGCGCCGCCCGCGCGGAGCAGCGCCTCGAAGGACCATCGCCAGCCAGGCGAGAGCGCCGGGATGCGCAGCACCCGCTCCAGCTGTTCCCGCGGATGGTGGGAGGAATAGAGCAGCGCGTTGACCTCGGCGACGGTCATCCGCTCCGGCCCCCGAGAGACGGGGATGATCTCGTCCCCTGCCCCGACCTCACCCTCCTCGATGACCCGGAAGTAGAAACCGGGGCGTCCGCTGCCGGTGAGGAGCGCGGCCATCCGCGGCTCGTCGAGGCGGATGCCGACGCGGTAGCACGTCGTCCGTGGCTGGGTCACCTCGAACAGCGCCGTGCCGATCCGGAAGCGGTCGCCGATGCAGACCTCGTCGTCGGGAAGCCCGTCGATGGTGAAATTCTCGCCGAACTGGCCGGGCGTCAGCTCGCGTCGCCCGAGCTCCCGTTCCCAGTGGCGATACGACTCGACCTGGTAGACGAAGACGGCGCGCTGCTCCCCACCGTGGCCGCCGAGATCTCCCTGCCCGTCACCGACGAGGTTGAGGCGATTGACCCGCCGACGGCCCTGGACCGGATCCTTCCAGATGCCGGTGTGCACGGTCCTGCCGCGCCACTCGATGTCGCGCGGAAGTCCGACGTTGACTGAGAGTAACCGGGCCACGGTGCGCCTCCGCGAACCCGCTTATCCCTCCCGCGCCGGTGCCACCAGGGTCGATGCGACGAGAAACGTTCGGCCCGGGACGACGTATGCTCTGCCGCTCGACCGAATGGCAGCCTCAGGGGGGGAACATGAAGATGAAGCCGTCGAGGATCGTGCTCGCAGGCGTCCTGGTACTCCTCTTCGTCGCCTTCTTCCAAATCTTCAACCGCGATCAGGACGACGTGCAGGAGCCCACCTTCCCGGCGCTCCTGTCGAAGATCGAGGAAAAGAAGGTCCGTCAGGTCCGGGTGCGCGGCCACACCTACTCCGGGGTGTACCAGGACACGAGGGAGCGCTTCCGCACCATCGGTCCGCCCGCTGACTGGGTGATGCTGCAGAAGCTCCGCGAGTCGGGCGTCGACGTGAAGTACGAGAAGGAGGAGCTGCACAACCTCTGGCTGACCGTCCTCTTGCAGTGGATGCCGGTGGTGCTCCTCGTCGTCGCCTTCCGGCTCGCCCGGCGCCGGCTGCACAAGGTCACCATCGTGCTCGTAGGCGTCCTGGTCCTGCTCTTCGTCTGCTTCTTCCACATCTTCAGCCGGCCGATGGACGAGATCGAGGAGCCGTCGTTCACCGAGTTCCTCGCCAAGGTCGAGCAGAAGAAGATCCGAGAGGTGAGCATCAGGCGGAGCTGGTATTCGGGCGTCTACGAGGACACCCATGAGAAGTTCCGGACCTACGGTCCGGCTGCCGATCCAGCGACGGTGCAGAAGCTCCGGGACCTCGGCGTCGAGGTGAGGGTCGATCCCGAGGGCCGCTAACCGAGGCTTCGGCTGCAAGGGCGGCACGGCGGTCAGCCGATGGTTGGGTCTGGACGCCCGCAGTAGAGAGCGCCGTTTGACGGCGACGGGCTGACACCGTGTGGAGCAGAGAGCGATGGAGCAGCTTCAGCAGTGCTCATCGAGCGCGGAAAGTAACTGCGGTCCGTCGAACGGTTTCCGCAGCGTCCCGAGAACGTGCGGATACCCCTCACCGGGGTGAACCGAGTCGTGTGCGGACAGCACCAGGACAGGAATCTCGGAGGCCATGCTCGCGAGCTGGTCGAGGAACTGGAAGCCATCCATCACCGGCATCATCAGGTCCAACAGGATGAGGCAAGGCGCAGTCGCCTTCGCGAGCGTCAACAGAGCATCTCTGCCGTTGTGCGCGACGATGACTTCGCGCCCATGATGCCTGAGGAGTTCGGCAACGGCCTCGCGGACGTCCGCATCATCATCGATGACGAGGATCGGTCCGTGCCCGGCGTGAGTGGATGCCAACGCCCGCATCTTCCGGAGCTTCATCGAGCCCCGCAAGTTCCATCCATCACGGTTTCGTGTTCAGCCGGGCCCAGGCAGCTCGGGAAGCCGCATGCGCAATCCCATCGCCGCAGCCACAGCCGGGAACGGCGCACGGCAGCTCCGGTCGGCGGTATGGGCATTCACCCCGACCGCGTGACCTTGACCATCGCCGGAGTGGGGTTCACTGTGCGAAAACTTCCGTGCCCCGCCGATACAGCACGATTCTGGTCGTAGAGGACGACGCGGACATCCGTGAGATCACCGCCGACGTACTTCGAGACGCCGGGTGTCCGGAGGTGGTCGAGGCCGTGGATGGCGCAGACGCGCTCATGAAACTGGACGACCTCGAGTGCCCCTGCCTCATCGTCCTGGACCTTGTGATGCCGCGCATGGACGGGTTCGAGTTTCTCGCCCGAATGAGGAAACACAGGCGTGCGCCCGACTTTTCGGTCGTCGTGATGACGGCTCGGGCGGATCACACGAGCATCCCCGGCGTTCTCGGTGTGCTCAGGAAACCCTTCGACGTTGCGGAGCTGGTGGACTTACTGGGCAAGGCCGCCTGACCACTGCCGACGTGCGATGAGCTGGCCACAACCCGGAACGACCACGGCACCTCGGGACGCTTCCGCCTGCCCATGCGCGAGCTACCGTAGCCGGCGTGGCGACGGGCGACGTTGCTGGGTTGGGATGTGTGGGCCTGCGACGACGGGCTCGTGCACCCGCGGCGTCCTCCCGATGACTCCGGACGCTTCCGCCCTTGATTGGCGCTCGGGTCGCATCATTACACTCTCCGTGAATGCTCCGAGGAGAGGACTCCAGTCGCGCCAAGGCCGTTCTGGTCGTCGATGACGATGACGACGTTCGCGCGGCCGTGGCCGATTTGGTCGAAGACACCGGACGTCGGGTATTCACGGCGAGAGACGGCGCGGATGCGCTGAGAAAGCTGGAAAGCGACGACATCTCGCGGCCGTGTCTCATCCTCCTGGACTGGATCATGAGCCCCGTGGGTGGACAGGAGTTCTTGACGGGGTTGAAGGCGCGCGGCGATGCCGACCAACTCCCCGTGATGGTCATGTCGGCGAACGCGACCGTGGCCGCCGGGACCATCATTCCTGGTGTGCTCGGCACACTCCGGAAGCCGTTCGAGGCGGACGAGCTGCTTCGGCTGCTCGACGAGTACTGCTGACCGCGAGAACCGCTGATCCGCTCAACCCTTGGGCGCAGCAGGGTTTGAACCTGCGACCCCTGCCGTGTGAAGGCAGTGCTCTACCGCTGAGCTATACGCCCGCAACTGCGAGGGCGGGATACGTAGAGGACCGGGGCCCGGCCTGTCAATCGCCGGACGCCGGCTTCAGCAGCCGGTCCAGCCGCTCCTCCAGCTCGCGCGTCCGCCGCTTCAGCGATGACAGCTGCTTGCTCACCTTCCCGAAATCGCTCCTCGCCGCCAGCTGGAACGCGTGCATCAGCTCCTCCTGCCCGCGGTCCAGCGCCTTCTTCCCCCGCTGCATGCGCCCCAGCGCCTGGGCCACCCACTGCGCGCGCTGCTCGTCGGCCATCAGCCGCTCGAACGCCTTCTGCGACATTCCCAGCGCCTGAGCCCGGAGGCTGCTTCGCTTCTCCGCCATGGTCGTCACTCGTCGATGAAGCGGGTCTCCAGCTTCGACAGCGCCCGCGCCGCGATGTCCTTGTAGCGCATCCGCTCGAGGATGGGCTGCACGTCACCGTCCACCCGCAGCCTCCGCTTCAGGATCGCCTCCACCGGGTCCACGCTGCCGAGCAGCAGCCCCTTCCACACCGAGTACGGCGCGCGGATCCGGTACTGCGGCTCGAGCTCGTCCAGGTCGTCAGGATCCACCAGGACGCGGAGCTCCGCTACCCGCCCACCCTCCGGGCGCACCCACGCCACGAAGTGCTCCTCGAGCTTTCCCCGCTCGGCCTCGATCACCAGCCCGAAGTCGCCC
>CAZDSB010000405.1:0-6568 GCA_964507515.1 uncultured Myxococcaceae bacterium | reverse complement strand
GTGTCGTTGAACTTCTTGAACTCGTCCACGTCCATCAACGCGACGCTCAGGGTTGCGCGGCGGGAATTGGCACGCCCGAGCTCTTCCTCCAGCCTCTCGAAGAACGGCCGTCGCTGCGACAAGCCGGTCAGGTGGTCCGTGCCGACCATCAACCGAAGATGTCGCGCCCACCTCGCGACGGCCACCGAGCTTCCCCCAACCGCCGCGAGGATGAACAGGCGAAGCGCGTGCGCAGTCGGCACGAACGGCCCGTGCAGCGGACTACTGAGCTCGAGGAGATTCCACCGACTGCTGATGTACGCCGTCAGCCCGCCGAACTCACAGAGGGCGAGCAGTGCCGCGAACGCTGACAGGCGCCAGTCGTAGCGAAGCGTCGAGGTGATCACCACGAAGAAGTAAGTGTCGAAGTAGGTACGGCTATTGAGTGCACCGAGCGGGTTTCCGCCGATGACATTCATGGCGAGGGCCGCTGTCACCAAGCTGATGTCCACGGCGGTGGTGAACCACGGGACCCATGAACCGGAGAACCGAAGCGCGAGAAACAGCATCCCGAGGCCGTAAAGGGCCGCGACCCCGATCAGAACCAGCTCGATTCTCCAGCTTGAGCGTGTGGTCAGGTCGCCCAGGTTGACGACCGAGAAGATCAGAACGAACGCGAGGCGAAGAACACCGATGAGCTTCTCGCCATCGGTGCGAGCGCGAACAAGGGCCTGGTCGGTGTCCGCCGACAGCAGCGCCCGCAGCCGCGCTGCAACTCGCTGGAGAAGGGTCAACTTCCGACAGTTTGCCAGGGCTCGCGTTGCAGTGCTTGCAGCAAAAGGTGTCGTGGGCGGGCCACCCCGCTGGTGTGTCGGCCTGTCATGAGTCCGAAGTCGGGGGAGCGCGCACAGCGGCCCTGGGTCCGTGACGCTCGCGCCTTCTCGTTCAACCCCGCCGAACGGGCCGGGCACGTCCGCCAGGTGAGACAGTGTGCGAACGGCGGTGTACGCTTCCCGCTCCGCGACGCCCCCGGAGGCTGAGATGACCCTCTCCCGCCGTGCGTTTCTCGCCGTTCAGGGGGCCGCCGCCGGCGCGGTCCTCGTTCCCGGACGCCTCCTCGCCGCACTCGAGGCCGCCACTCCACCGACCCCCGCCCTCGACGACTGGTCCAAGGTCCGCGGCCAGTTCCGCCTCTCGCCCGACTACCTCCACTTCGCGGGCTTCTTCATCGCCTCGCACCCCACGCCGGTCCGCGACGCGATCGACGCCTGGAGCAAGGCCATGGACGAGAACCCGTTCATGGTCGTCGACGGCGGCCTCTTCGAGGACGAGGCGAAGAACGTGCAGAGCCGGGTCCGTGAGGCCGCCGCCGGCTACCTCGGAGGAAAGCCGGAGGAGGTCTGCCTCACCCCGAACACCACCACCGGCCTGGCTCTGGTCTACCACGGCCTCCAGCTGAAGCCCGGGCAGGAGATCCTCACCACCCACCACGACCACACCTCGCACCATCTCTCGATCGAGTACGCCGCCCAGCGCACCGGCGCGACGTTCCGGAAGATCCCCCTCTTCGCCGACTCGGCGAAGGCCACTGCCGACGAGGTCGTCGGCCGCATCCGCGATGGCGTGAAGCCCGCCACCCGGGTGGTCGGCGTCACCTGGGTTCACTCGCAATCCGGTATCCGGCTTCCCATCCGCGCCATCTCCGGCGCCATCGCCGAGCTCAACAAGAAGCGTGACGCCCAGGACCGGATCCTTCTGGTCGTCGACGGCGTCCACGGGCTCGGCTGCACCGACGAGACCGTCGCCGAGATCGGCGCCGACTTCTTCTGCGCCGGCACCCACAAGTGGATCTTCGCCCCGCGCGGCACCGGCCTCGTCTGGGCGCGCCCCGACGCCTGGGCCCGCCTCCGGCCCCTCATCCCCACCTTCTCGGACGAGGAGCCCTACGACGCCTGGATCCACAGCCGTCCAGTCAAGGGTCCCACCAACGCCCGGCGCATGACCCCCGGCGGCTTCCAGGCCTACGAGCACCAGTGGGCCAGCGTCGCCGCCTTCAAGATGCATCAGTCCATGGGTCGCGCCCGCGTCGCCGCGCGGGTCGCCGAGCTCAACGGCCGCATCAAGGACGGCCTCGCCGGCATCCGCGGCGTCCGGCTGCACACCCCGCGGGCCGCCGCCCTCTCCGCCGGCATCTGCTGCTTCGAGGTGGATGGCCGGAAGCCGGAGGACGTGGTCAAGGCGCTCCTCGCGAAGAAGGTCATCGCCAGCACCAGCCCCTACGCCAACACCTACGCTCGCCTGTCCGCCGGCATCTTCAACACCGAGGCGGAGGTCGACCAGGCGCTCGGAGCGCTCCGCACCAGCATTGCCTGAAGACTGTCCGGGCGAATCTTCACAATTTCGCTCTGGTACGGGCGGCCCCCGCCGTTAGGCTCGCGCCTTCACGCCGCCGCGGGAGGGCTCTCCGATGAAGCTCGTGGTCAACGGCCAGGAACGCGAGGTCGACGCTCCGCCCGACATGCCCCTCCTCTGGGTGCTCCGGGACGTGCTCGGGTACACCGGCACGAAGTTCGGCTGCGGCATGGCCCAGTGCGGAGCGTGCACCGTCCACCTCGACGGCAAGCCCATCCGCGCGTGCGTCACGCCGGTGTCCGCGGTGGGCAGCCGCGCGGTGACCACCATCGAGGGCCTGTCGCCCGACGGAAGCCATCCCGTCCAGCAGGCCTGGGCCGAGATCGACGTCGTGCAGTGCGGGTACTGCCAGTCCGGTCAGATCATGACCGCCGCGGCGCTCCTCGCCGAGAACCCCCGGCCGACCGACGCAGACATCGACGCCGCGCTCTCCGGGAACATCTGCCGCTGCGGCGCCTACCAGCGGATCCGCGCCGCCATCCATCGCGCCTCCGAGCTCAAGGGAGGGGCCTGACCATGCCCGCCATCTCCCGTCGCGACCTCCTCGCCGCCTCCGGCGCCGGCCTGGTCATCGCCTTCGTCGTCCCGCGCCGCGCCGAGGCGATGCTCGCCGGCCCGCCCTCGAAGAAGAAGAAGCTTCCGCCGCCGAACGCCTTCTTCCGCATCGGGACCGACGACTCGATCACCGTCCTTCTCTCCCACTCCGAGATGGGTCAGGGGATCTGGACCACGCTCCCCATGCTCCTGGCCGAGGAGCTCGACTGCGACTGGTCCAAGATCCGCGTCGAGCACGCGCCCGCCGCTCCGGTCTACGCCCACACCGTCTACGGCATGCAGATGACCGGCGGGTCCTCCACCACCTGGAGCGAGTACGAGCGTTACCGGACCGTCGGAGCCGCTGCCCGCCAGATGCTCGTCCGCGCCGCGGCCGAGGAGTGGAAGACCGACGCAGCGAAGCTCCGCGTCGAGAACGGAGTCGTCATCGCCGGTTCCCGACGTGCGTCGTTCGGCCAGCTCGCCGCGCGCGCGGCGGCGCTCCCCACGCCGGAGAAGGTCACCCTCAAGGCGCCCTCGAAGTGGCGGCTCGTCGGCAAGCCCACCCGCCGGCTCGACACCCCGGAGAAGATCACCGGCCGCGCCCAGTTCGGCATCGACGTGCAGTTCCCCGGGCTGCGGGTCGCCATGGTCGCACGCTCGCCCGTGTTCGGCGGCAAGCTCCGCTCGTTCGACGCCACCGCCGCAAAGCAGGTCCCCGGGGTCGAGCAGGTCGTCCAGGTGCCGACCGGCGTCGCGGTAATCGCCACCAGCACCTGGGCGGCGAAGCTGGGCCGCTCCGCGCTGAAGACCGACTGGGACCTGGGACCCGGAGCCTCGCTCGACACCGAGTCCATGCGCGCCGAGGCCCGTGCGCAGTCACGGACCGACGGAGACGTCGCGCTCTCCAAGGGTGACGTCGCGGCCGCGTTCGGAAAGGCCGGCAAGCGGCTCGAGGCCGACTACGAGGTCCCCTACCTCGCCCACGCACCGATGGAGCCGCTGAACGCCACGGTGAAGGTCGACGGCGACCGCTGCGACATCTGGACCGGCACCCAGTTCCAGACGATGGACCAGAAGGTCGCGGCCGAGATCCTCGGCCTGAAGCCCGAGCAGGTCTTCATCCACACCACCTTCCTCGGCGGCGGCTTCGGTCGCAGAGCGACCGCCACCTCCGACTTCGTGCGCGAGGCCACCGAGGTCGCGAAGGCCGCGAAGGTCCCGGTCAAGGTCGTCTGGACGCGCGACGACGACATCCACGGCGGCTACTACCGCCCGGCGTTCCACCACCGCATCGAGGCCGGCCTGGACGCGAAGGGACGCCCGGTGGCCTGGAAGAGCACGCTCGTCGGACAGTCCATCTTGCTCGGCACCCCGTTCGAGTCGATGGTAAAGAACGGCATCGACGAGTCCTCGGTCGAGGGCGTCGTCGACTCCCCGTACCTCGCGGCCATCCCCGCTCGCCGGGTTTCGCTCCACACGCCGAGGCGCCCCATCACCGTCCTCTGGTGGCGCTCCGTCGGACACAGCCACACCGCGTTCGCGATGGAGTCGATGATCGACGAGCTCGCCCACGCCGCCGGCCAGGATCCCCTCCGCTACCGACTCGCCCTCCTCGAGCGGTCCCCCCGGCATGCCCGCGTCCTGAAGACCGCCGCGGAGAAGGCCGGCTGGGGTCGTCCGCTTCCGCAGGGACATGCGCTCGGCCTCGCGATGCACGCCTCGTTCGAGAGCATCGTGGCGCAGGTCGCCGAGGTCTCGCTGACGCCGGACGCCGCCATCCGCGTCCACCGTGTGGTCTGCGCGCTCGACTGTGGCCAGCCGGTCAACCCGATGGGCATCGAGGCCCAGGTGCAGAGCGGCATCGCCTTCGGCCTGGGCGCCGCCCTCCACTCCGCCATCACCTTCCGCGAGGGCCGCGTCCAGCAGAGCAACTTCCACGATTACCGCGTCCTCCGGATCGACGAGATGCCGAAGGTCGAGGTTCACATCGTGAAGAGCAGCGCGAAGATGGGAGGCATCGGCGAGCCCGGAACGCCGCCCATCGCGCCCGCCGTCGGAAATGCGCTGTTCGCGCTGACCGGACAGCGGCTCCGTTCCCTTCCCTTCCGTCTGACCTGACCCCGTCCATGCGCCTGGTCCCGACCGCGTCGCTCCTCGTCGCCGCCATCCTCGTCGGCTGCTCTCATGCCGAGGGCCCGCCGCCCGCCGCCGCGGCGGCCGCGAAGGCGACAGCCTCGCAGGATCCCCTCGCCGACTTCGAGATCGTCCGCTCGGTGCTCCAGGATCCGCGGTGCCAGAACTGTCACCCGGCGGCGGACCATCCGCTCCAGACCGACCTCAGCGTGGCCCACACGATGAACGTCCAGCGCGGCCCCGACGGACACGGCGCGCCCGGCCAACACTGCGGGACCTGCCACGGCAAGGCCAACCCACCCGACAGCTACGGCCTCCACCAGCCACCGGGCGTCTCGACCGACTGGCACCTCCCGCCCCCGGACATGAAGATGGTCTTCGTCGGCCGCAGCTCGAAGGACCTCTGCGAGCAGCTCAAGGATCCCCAGCGGAACGGCGGAAAGGACATGACTGCGCTCCTCCAGCACGTGAGCAGCGACCCGCTCGTCCTCTGGGGCTGGGCACCGGGATTCGGTCGCAAGCCCGTCGCGGTGCCTCACGCCGACTTCGTCGCGGCCTTCACGCGCTGGGCGAACGCCGGGGGACCCTGCCCCGCCGCGGCGCCGAAGACCGCGTCCCGTTGACCATGGGGGAAGCGCGCCGGTGGCGGCGGCTCGATCTCCCCGCGCTCGAGGACTTCGCGGAGGACGGCCAGGCCTTCCAGGGACGCGTCCAGGTCGACGAGGCAGTCCCCTGGTCGGCCGAGTACCGCATCACGTTCAACGAGGAGTGGACCACCCAGGAGACCACGCTCTCCGTCCAGCGCGCAGGCCGGATTCGCCGGCTCAGTCTCGTGCGCGAGGCGTCCGGACGCTGGCTCGCGGATGACTGCGAGGTGGAGGGCTGCCGCGGTGCCCTCGACGTCGACCTCGGCGTCACGCCCTCGACCAACACCTCCGCGATCCGCCGGCTGGGGCTCGCGGTCGGGGCGAGTGCCGAGCTCACCGCGACCTGGGTCCGCTTCCCCGACCTGACTGTCCAGCCGCTGCCGCAGCGCTACACCCGCCTCGCCGAGCGGACCTACCTCTACGAGAGCCTGCGAGACGGCGTGGTGGTCTTCCACGCTCGCCTCGAGGTGGACGGGACCGGCCTCGTCGAGCGCTACGAGGGCTTGTTCGAGCGCATCGTTTGATTCCGCCGCCCCTTCCGGCGCGCCCCGGCGAACGCCGAGACCACCCGGATCGACCGGATGATCGCTCCGCAATCGCGGCTGAGGCCTAGGAGCGACGACAGGGGCGGCCGCGAGGGCAAGCGAGGGCCGGATCGATCCAGGTGGTTTCGGCGTTAAGCTCCGCGGCCCCATGAACGTCTACGCGGTGGTGCTGGCGCTCATCGTCCTCGCCCTGCTCCTCGTGAGCGTGAGCCAGGTCCGGAAGACGAAGACCAAGGCCGACTACCTGGTCGCCGGTCGCACCCTCCCCTGGTACATCCTGGTCTTCACCCTGCTCTCGTCGTGGATCGGGTCGGG